>JBBQIU010000066.1:0-9091 GCA_038325245.1 Verrucomicrobiota bacterium | reverse complement strand
CGAAGATCCCGGGCATTCACTTTTCCTCGCTCATGCCGCGATGTGCCGGGATTGCGGATCGGCTGAACGTGGTTCGCAGCATGAAGACCGCGCAATCCGAGCATTTCCAGGCCATCACGTTGCTCCAGCGTGGCAATCCGGAACGGGCAGGATTCACACGACCGACGTTGGGGAGTGCGTTGTCGCAGGCCGTGGGGCAATTGGATTCGCCCATCCCGAATTTCGTCTTCCTCGACCCGATCCCAGGGGGCAACGAGTTCGAGTCGTTCAAGGCGGGCAACTGGGCGGGTTGGCTGGGCGCCGAACACGCGCCGGTGCGGCTTGGGGGCGACTACACGCAACTCATTCATTCCGCCGCGGAAAGCATTCCCAGCCATGACCTGGAGTCGCGCGAGGTACTGCGTCGTTTCCTGACCGCAAAGTACGAGCGGGATCGACGGAGTGCGGTGGCACGCGGCCAGAATGCGGCCTTCGAACGTATGCGGGGGATGGCGGCGAGTGCGGATCTCTTCGACCTATCGAAGCTCCCGGCGGCAGACCGCGAGCGTTACGGGCCGGGAAGCTTCGCGCAGCACGCGCTTCTGGGACGCCACCTGGTGGAACATGGGGCGCCGTTCGTGATGGTTGCGAACGGGATGAACTGGGACAACCACGTCTTCCAGCACGAGATCCACCAGATGCTCGTCCCCGAGTTGGACCGTGTCCTGTTCCACCTCATCCACGACCTCGAGGAACGAGGACTGCTCGACTCCACGCTCGTCGTGGCGATGGGCGAGTTCGGCCGTACCCCCTGGCTGAATCCGGCCCGCGGCCGCGACCACTATCCGAATGCGTGGAGCCTGATGATGACGGGCTGCGGCCTGCGACGTGGCGTCGTCACGGGAGCCACGGACATCGACGGGGTGGAGGTGGTCGAGAAGCCGTACAACGAACAGAACCTCTTCGCGACGATCTTCACGGCCCTCGGGCTCGATCCCTATGCCGAGTACGATCTGCCTGGCATGCCGACGTTTCATCGGGTGGAGGATCGGGCAAAACCCATCCAGGAACTGATCGCGTGACGCCATGAAACTCACCCTCGTTCATGACCACAAACTTCCCACGGGCGTGCTGGGTCTTGCCGTGGCGCCCGACGGCGGGCGTGCCTTTGCATCGACGATTGAAGGCGCTGTCTACGTGGTGGATCTGGCGACCGGTCGCTCGGAGGCCTTCGAGGCGCGGCATGCGTCGTACGCCAGCGGGTGTGTGCTTCTTCCGGATGGCCGCACGATCATATCGGGGGGCTATGACGGCATGCTTCTCTGGCATGACGTCGAGACACGGCGTTGTTGGCGTCGGGTCGTCGCGCACCGGTTTTGGAGCTGGCAGCTCGCGTTGTCGCCAGACGGGCGCCGGCTGGCGTCGGTGACTGGCCAGTATCTTCCGGGCGGCTGGAAATACGAACCGGAGGCCGGGGTGGAGCCGTCGGTAAAGGTCTTCGAGACTCTCAGGGGGGATCCGGTGGGTGCCTTCAGCCATACGCCGCCGGTGCTCAGTTGCGCCTTCGGCCCCGACGGGCGGCATCTGGCGGCGGGGAACATGATGGGCGACGTGCGGGTCTGGGATCTCGAGTCCGAAGCCGGGGATGAACCCCTGGTGCGTTGGACCTCGCCGGATTTCACGTCATGGGGATCCATCAAGACCCATCACTACTGTGGCGGCATCTATGGACTGGCGTTCGCCCCGGACGGGGAATCCCTGCTCGGGTGCGGCATGGGGCCGATGACCGATCCCATGGCCGGTAACGGGAAGATGACGTGGCAACGCTGGAACTGGCGGAAGGGCGAACGGACCGACCAGATCCAGGACGGCCAGCGTGGCTCCGGCCTGATGGAGGCCCTCGCCTGGCATCCGGACGGGATCCACTTCCTCATGGCGGGACGCCAGGCCCAGGGCACATGGAACGTCGCGGTGTTCTCGGCCCGGGACGGGGGGCTGGTGCATTCCCTGGACACCAAGAAGCGGATCACCGGGGCACGGTTCACGCCGGATGGGGGTTCCCTGATAATCGCGGGTGCGGTCGGCCAACCCCAACCGAAGGACGGCGTGTGGCCGTGGTGGGGGCGTGTGCAGAGCTATCGTGTGGAGGTTTGAACCGACCGCGGTTCGCCGCGGGGTGTCATTCGATGGTCAGGAGAACGGTGCTTTCGATGATTCCGGCGGCGATGGCGTATCGGGTAAGTCCCGCCGTGTCGTGGATGTCGAGTTTCTCCATGACACGCTGGCGGTGTTTTTCGATCGTCTTGACGCTCAGGCCCAGCTCGGAGGCGATCTGCTTATTGGCGTGGCCTTCGGCGATCAGTTGGACGACCTCGACCTCGCGGGAACTCAGGGTCGTGCGCTTGCTTCGGGCCGCGATTTCACCGACCGACGGCGCTTTCCCCCGGGGGTAAATGCGTCCGGATAGGGATGGGCTGAAGTAGCTTCTGCCTTGATGGACCTCCCGGACGGCCCTGGAAAGATTGTGCGCCGAAGTTTCCTTCAGGAGGTAACCCACGACCCCCAGAGTCATCATCTGGTCGATGTATGCCTGGTCGTTGTGGGCGGAGAGGACGATCACCCGGGCGTCCGGGATGGACTTTCGAATCTGACGGGTCGCTTCCATGCCGTTGAGGATGGGCATGGCGATGTCCATGACGATCACGTCGGGATGAAGGTGGAGGGCCATGTTCACGGCCTGGCGTCCGGTGGACGCCTCCCCCACCACCCGGATGTCGCCTCCGGCCTCCAAGAGGGAACGAAGTCCCTCACGGACGACCGTGTGGTCTTCGGCCAGCAAAACTGTGATGGGATCCGACATGATGATAAAGCGATGGGGTTACGACGCCCGGGGATTGATGGGAATCCGCACAAGGATTGTGGTGCCGATGCCCGGCGTCGAATCGACGGCAAAGGTCCCCCCAATCATCTCCACGCGTTCACGCATACCAATCAGCCCCAGGCGTTTGTTCTTCCTGGCATGCAGAACCTGATCGACGTTGAAAGCCCTGCCGTCGTCGGCGATTTCCAGATGAACAGAATTTTCATGTTTGCTCAGGGTGATTCTCACCCGGCTGGCATGGGCATGCTGTGAGACGTTGGCGAGGGCGGCCTGGGTGACCCTATAAATGACCGTGCGTCGTGCGCTGTTCAACTGATCGAGCGCGGCGAATGCCGTAAAGCGGACCCGGATGCCGGTTTGTTTGGAATACTCCTTCACGAAGGAATGGAGCGTGGCGATCAGGCCCAGGTCGTCCAGGATCGCCGGGCGCAACCCGCGGGCGAAGTCATGCACGACACGGACGGATTTCGCCACGATGTGTTGGGTGCGGACAATCGACTGTTTGAGGCGCGCGGGACTGCTCATGCCCTCCTGGGCCAGTCTCTCCAGGTGGACATGAATGCCCACGAGGGTCTGGCTGATCTCGTCATGCAACTCGCGGCTGATGCGCTTCCGTTCGTCCTCCTGGGTCTGAAGGATCCGATGGGAAAGATGCCGCAACTGCGCGTGCATGAGGCGCGCCTGTTTCAGCAGATGGATCTGGTGTTTCTGACTATCCCGGAGGGCATTCTCGACGGCCTGCCGCCGGACGATCTCCGCCTTCAGCGCCTCATTCGCCTCGGTCAAAGTGTTCAGGCGGATGCGTGCTTCCTCGGCCTTCTTGAGTGCCGTGATATCTGAGACGCTCACACGGCACTCCTTTGGCTGATCCGGGGCCGTCACGGCGCAGATGCCATGGAAGCTGACCCAGACCGGCGTTCCGTCCGCCTTCAGCAGGCTCGCCTCGCAGACGCGATTCGCGTTCCCATCGAGGACACCCTGAAAGAAGCCGAGAAACACGCGCTGGCCCGGGGCGTCCAGATGACGGACCAGGCGCCGGTTTAGAAGGAGGGATCGTTCGACGCCGAGCAGCGCGGCTCCCGTCCGGTTCACTTCCTGAATCTGGCCCTGGTCATCGAGCGAGAAATAGCCGATGGGGGCGAAGTCATAGAGACCGGTGTACTTCTCCAGCAGTGTCTCGGCCCGATTTCTGGATTCCAGGAGTTCGGCATTCTGCATCTCCAACTCCACTTGGTGGACCTGGACCTCGTGCACCATCCGCCGTGCGGCGGCATCGGACTTCTGGTCGCCGTTGCCACGCAGGTTGGCCCGGCGCCGCGTGTGAAGGCGGGCTTCGGCTCGGCGCCGCAGTTTTGCGGCGGAGCGGGAAGGGTTGGGCGGTGGTTTCATGCGGTGGCTCGGAGGCCGGTCAACCTCTCCGGGTCTGGCGCCATGAGCTCCCAGGCCTGTCGCAACTCGGGTTCATTGTCGCGGCGCTGGGCTTCCAAGCTCAATCCATTGAGCGTGTGGAGATTGTTGTGGGCTTCGGCGCAATGGGTCCCCGGACCCGGCACAGGCTGGCAGGTAGATTAAGGCGGTGGTTCCGACTCCGATCGTCGACTCCAGGGCGATCGCTCCTCCATGTTTCCTGACAACCGTGTGGCAGATGGAGAGTCCAAGGCCTAGTCCGCGCCGATTTCCCGGCTGCTTGGTCGAGAAATACGGATCGAAGATTCTTGGCAGCGCGTCCCTCACGATGCCCTTGCCGCGGTCCACGATGGTCACCCGGATGTACTCGCCTTGTGGCAGGGACGGCACTTCTCCGGAACGGAGGACCACATTCTCCGCCCGGACCGAAATCACGCCCCCGAGCGGCATCGCCTCCCGTGCATTGAGGATCAGGTTCTTCAATGCGAGGCCGATCTGCAGGACGTCGACGTAGGCGGGCCAAAGGGCCTCGGTCTCCGAGTAGTCGCAGCGGACGGGATGGCCACTCAGGACGGACCGGATGGAGTCGAGGACGACCTCGGCGAGGGGTGTTGCCTTGCGCACCGGGGCTCCCAGCGGAGCGAAGGAGGCGAGTTGCCGGGTCAGTTCCTTGGCTAGGAGGGCGGCGCTTTCCGCCGCTTGGAGTCGGCGTGTGAGGAACTCTTCGCGGGGCGAGGTCACGGTCTGGGCGAGTTCCAGATTGAGGAGGATCGTATTGAGCAGGGCACCATAATCCTGCGCCATGCCGCCGGCCAGGACGCCCGTGGATTCGAGTTTGCTTAGAATAATGCGATCCTTCTCGATCCGCTTACGTTCCGCAATGTCCATGATCATGGCGCGGCATTCCCTGCCGGACGCGGCCATGGCGGCCTCGATTCGCACCTCGATTCGCACCTCGACCGGGTATCGGTTGTCCCGGAGGAGCGTCAGTTCACAGGACTCCTGGTGCTGGCTCCTGAAGACCTTCGTGAGAAAGTCTTTGAAAGCAGGCACGGCCTCGGAGGCGACCCAACGTCCAAGGTTCTTGTCGACCAAACGGCTTCGCTCGATCCCGAGCAGGCTGGCGGCGGTGAGATTGGCCTCGAATATCCGGCCCTCCCGGTCGAAGGTCATGTAGCCGATCGGCGCGAAATCGTAGAGATCGCTGTATTTCTCGAGGCCCGCCTCCACCGTTTCGCGGGCGCGCTGGAGTTCCTCGTTCTGCAGTTCCAGTTCGACCCGGTGAACCTGCAGTTCGTGAACCAAACGGAGGGTATCGGCGTGCATACCCTCAAGGCTGGTCTCGAGATGTTCCTCCTGCAGGCGCTGCTCCGCGCGACGGCGCAGTTCGGCGGCATCTCTTGAAGTGACGTGCTTGTCATTCATGGGGTGGTCCTGGTGGCGCCCTTCCCGCGACTTCGATCCCGGAGAGGGTCGGCTAGTTCGGGCTTCGAAGGGGTCTCCGCTTTCACCGCATCCGCGATGGGGTTGCGCGGGTGACCCTTCCTCGTTCCTCCAACGACGGAACTGGACGGAAGGCGCCTTCCCGAGACCCGCTGGATCACGGCGGTCTCCTTTGCAGGGTCGTCCGCCTTCGGTTCCAGGTGTTTGGCGGTGGTGACATCCGCGAAGGTAATGACCACGCCATCGATGCGGTCGTCCATGGTTCGGTAGGGCATGATGCGCACGTTGAACCAGCGGCCGTCGGGGGCCGAGGCAAGGTTTTCGGTGGGAACGAGGGTGCGCAGGACGTCGCGCGCATCGTCCGCCAGGGATCCGTAACTGAGGTCCAGGACCAGGTCGGTGATGGGTCTTCCGACGTCGCCCGGGATGAGCTTGACGAAGGTCTTCGCCTCGGTCGTGAACCGGCGAACGTTGAGATCGCGGTCCAGGAAGAGGGTGGCAATGTTCGTGCTGTCGAGCAGGTTCTTCATGTCGTTGCTGGCCCGGGACAATTCATCGACCTTGGCCTGCAACTCGGCGTTCAGCGTCTGGAGTTCCTCGTTCATGGACTGCATTTCCTCCTTGGAGGTGGTGAGTTCCTCATTGGTGGACTGGAGTTCCTCATTGGTGGACTGGAGTTCCTCGTTGGCGGATCGCAGTTCCTCCTGGAAGGTTCGCATGTTTTCCTGGGTGGCCCGCGCCTCGATGCGAACCTGTTGCAAGTCGCGCTCGAGTTCCGCCACGCGCGCGCTGCGGACATGGTTATTGGGCCCCCGGACCGCCACCGACAGGACGGGAGGCGCGGGCATGTCCGTGAACACGATCATCACGAGACCCTGGAGTGGCCCCGGCTCTTCGATGCGCTCGAGGGTGACGTCCACATGGATCTTCCCGGTATCGGTTCCGATCGTGAGTAGGTGAAGATGAACTCTGGCGTTTTTGCGCAATGCCTTTTGAAAGGCGCTGGCCAACTCGTACCGAAGGCCTTCGCGGGCCATCGCAAAGATGTTCCAGTTGGCCTTGCCGGCAGCCGGTTCGAGATATTTGCCGGTACGGCCGTTGAAGTAGAAAATGTCCCCTTGATCGTTGACGAGGACGGCGGGGGAGGAGTGGCCCTCCATGATCCAGCGATCGGCCAGGGACTGGAGGCTTCCCATCGTCTTGGGCAGGGGGCGAGCCGCTGTCGTGCCGGCGGACTTCGCGGAAAAGGTGGGGGGGAATTCGACCGGCTCCGTCTGCGCGGCTGTTTCGGTCCTCCGAAAGATCCTCGACTTGCCGGCGAGGGGGGTGAAAAGCCCCGAAGAACCAACGGTCTCCGCGCTGCCGAGGAAGAGGAAGCCACCGGGGGCGAGGCTGTAGTGAAACAGGGGAATGAGCTTCCTCTGGACTTCGGCGGCCAGGTAGATCAGGAGGTTCCTGCAGGTGATCAGGTCCAGCCGGGTGAAGGGCGGATCCATGATGAGATTCTGCGGCGCGAAGATCACCATGTCGCGAATCCCCCTCTGAACCCGGTACCCGCGCTCCTCGTGCATGAAAAACCGGCTCAGTCTCGCAGCGGAGACATTATCGACAATGGTCTCCGGGAATAAACCCTGGCGGGCCTTGTCGATCGAATCGCGATCCAGGTCGGTCGCGAAGATCTGGAGGGTGTAATTGTCACGGCGCTTGGATTCGTCGAGGGCCTCCTTGAAAACCATGGCCAGCGAGAAAGCCTCCTCTCCCGTGGAACAGCCAGGCACCCACGCCCGAAGCACATGGCCCGGCGGGCGGCCCGCGAGCAATTGTGGAATGACCTCCTTGCACAACGGGTCCCAGGCGGCGGGGTCCCGGAAGAAATTTGTCACTCCGATCAGGAGTTCCTTAAAGAGAAGATCCCGTTCCTGCAGGTTCTCCTTCAGGTACTGGACATACTCCGGCATCCTGTGGATTTGATGAATCGCCATCCGGCGCTCGATCCGCCGACAAAGGGTATTCTTTTTGTAGAGTGTGAAGTCCTGCCCCGTGTGGGCGCGGAGGAGGAGGATGGCCCGGTCCAGATCGTTTCGTGTCTTGTCGTCCGGTGCCATTTTCCCGGGGGTGAAGATGGGGATGTGCTGAAGGTGGGCGACAATCCTCCCGGGAAGTTCATCCGCCGGGGCAACGATATCGGCCAATCCGGCGTCCAAGGCGCTCCGCGGCATGGCGTCGAACTTTGCCGTCTCCGGGTCCTGCACCAGCACCAGGCCTGAATTCTCCTTGATGGCCCGGAGGCCCTGCGTGCCATCGGCGCCCATGCCCGATAGAATCACCCCGATGCTGTATTCGCGGCGGTCCTTCGCCAGGGAATGGAAGAAGAAGTCGATCGGAAGCCGGAGGCCGCGCCGCTCCGTCGGTTCGTGCAGGTGAAGGATCCCGTTCCGGATCGACATGTCCTTGCCCGGCGGAATCACGTACACGCAGTTCGGTTGCACCTGGGTGGGCTCCTTGACCTGGAGAACCTGCATGAGCGTCCTCCGCTGGAGCAGTTCTGGCATCATTCCCTCTCGGGTCGGATCCATGTGCTGGACGAGGATGAACGCCATTCCGCAATCCGGCGGGACGTTGGCGAGAAAACGTTCTGCGGCGTCGAGTCCGCCCGCTGAGGCGCCGATGGCGACGATGGGGAATTTCACTTCGGCCAGCGGTGGCGGTTCTGCCCGGGAAGCGGGCTGGGTTGACCGTTTGTCCGCGCGTGTTCGTCGGGTTTTCAATCGCGTGATTGTGTCCCCCCCGCCGCTTTTCGCGAGGCAGGGGTTCGGTGTTGGGCTCGGTCGGATGACGGCGTCATGGCACCCTGCGGAGTAGCGGCGTTGCTCCTGGCCCTCAGAGGTGCCATCGGTTCGCTCTTAGCTACGGCTAGTGAATCACGCTCCCGCGAACCGGGCATCCTGTCGATGGGGTAATACCCTACCTTCATCCCCCGCTAATTGTGGTAAGGGGGGCGGCAAGAATGGCGTGCGACGCGAGCGGAACGTATGGGTCGCCGCGGGCGAGCGACGGGAAGCCGTTCCTGGGCCATTTCCCGCTCTCCCGCTTGCGGGAGGCCCGGGGCATGGCGCGTCGAAGCGACGGCGGCGAGGGACGCTCCCCGGTTCATGGCCTCAATGCGTATCCAAATCTTGGAAAACTTCGCTACCCATGAACCGAAGCCAACCTGGAGGGTTCCGCTCCGTCGGAACCTATTGAACTCTAGCCCCAACCCGATCCCCGGCGCCGACGGAGCGGCGCCCTCCATCGCGCGGTTCATGGTCTCGATACGTGTCCAAATCTTGGAAAACGTTCCTTCCCCTGAACCGTCCCTAAGGGGACTTCCTTCGGTAGGGT
>JBBQIU010000065.1:0-9122 GCA_038325245.1 Verrucomicrobiota bacterium | reverse complement strand
GGGACCCGAGAGGGTGGCGAGCCGGGCGGGTCCGCCATTCCCCGAGAATCCCTTCGCTCCGGTTCCAGCGATGTGGTGGATCGTTCCGTGCTTCAGGTCGAGCCGGAAGACTTGGTTGCCCTCGCGCAAGGCCAGCCAGAGCTGACCGTCGGGCGCAAAGTCCAGAGTTCGCGGGCCGTTCAGGGGGACTTGATCGATTGCCCCCCCATCGGGGGTGGGTCCTCGCTGCCCATTGCCTGACACGGTGGTGATGGTGCCAGACACCGGGTCGACGCGGCGGATTCGGTGATTGCCGATATCGCAGATGTACAGGTGACCGTCGGGTCCGAACTGAATGCTGTGAGGCTGGCGCAGTTGGGCGCCTGAGGCTGGCCCCCCGTCGCCCGAGAATCCCGGCTCCCCGGTTCCCGCCACGGTGGTCACCACACCGGAGCGCGCGTCGACTCTTCGAATCCGGTGATTGCGCATGTCCGCGACGAACAGGTTCCCGTCCCGATCGAAGCGAATCTCGTGGGGTTGATCGAATTCGGCCTCGAGTGCCGGCCCACCATCGCCGCCAGGACCGCGCCGTCCGGAGCCGGCTACCGTCGTGATGGAGCCGTCCACGGCGATACGGCGGATGACATTTCCGTCGTACTCACAGACGTAAAGGTCGCCGTCGGGGCCACGGATGACTCCGAACGGGTTGTTCAATGTTGCCGCCGTGGCGGGACCACGATCGCCCGAATAACCGGCCTGCCCCGTGCCGGCGACCGTGGAGGCGATCCATGCCGACCCGGCGGGCTCGGCGGAGAGGATTAGGAACAGGCAGAGGGTCAACGCTTCCATTTTGTTGGGCAATCTTCGGTTCACCGGTCAGGCAGGGCGAAGTGATGGCAGATATGAAAACTTCTTAATTCGAATTCCAAGTCCAATTGGCTTGTTGACGAACTTGGGCAGTGGTCTATGGTCACGTCCGTCGCTGGAATGTTCTTTGGACGGTGCGGGTGGATGGACAACAAAAGTTCTCCGGAGTTGTGCGGTGCACACAATATCCGGCATCCCCTAAGCCCGCATGCACCTTGTACTCGACATTCCCCGGGCCCTAGCGGTCTCCCTCAGACTGCGGGGCCCGGTTTTTTTTGAGGGCTGGTTTCATTCAGACTGCTCCTCGCCTGCCCTCTAACCTGTCCCGCTTTCCTCTCAATTCGGCTCGCGGGGCGTCGAAGGCATTGGGATCAAGGGTTGGAGCCTTACCGGTTTATATGTGGAGAGGGGCGCTTTCCAAGAATTTAGAGACGTATTGCGGCCGTGAATCGGGGCGCCTGAAGGGCGCCACCAAACCCAGCCGAGGGCAACGCCCTCGGAAATCGCCGCCCGTTTCGAACCACGCCCCGAAGGGGTAACAATGGGACCATGAACCGGGGGGAGTTCCCTCACCCGGTTCCGCATGCGCGGAACCTTGGAGTTTGGCCATTTCTGGCCGGCCGTCCCCAGGCGGGGCGGCATGAGACAGCCCAACGCGAAGCCCTGATCGTTCTACACACCGTGCGCGGAGGGTATTTCCCAATCCCGTTGGGATTCCAGACCGGAAAATGGCCAATCTCCAGGGTTCCGCATGCGCGGAACCACCCTCTCCCACCTGCGCTTCGCTCCGGCGGGAGAGGGAGCTGTGATTGGTCGGTTCATGGGTAGTTTGTGGCAAGATCGATGGATTTTTGGCCGTGCCTTCGCCTTCGATGCCTCAGTCCACCCCCGGGGGCCGCTCATCCGTCAGGAACGCAGAGAAAGAACGAAACGCTCCAGGCGATCGAGGCCTTTTTCAATATTGGCGAGGTTCGTCGCGTAACTGATGCGGAGGTAGCCCTCGGCGCCGAACGCCGTTCCCGGGACGGCGGCGACTTTTTCGGTTTCGAGCAGGCGGGAGCAGAAGTCGGCGCTCTTCAATCCAGTTCCGCTGATATTGGGGAAGAGGTAGAAGGCTCCCTTGCTGTTGACGCAGGAGATACCTGGGATGCTGTTGAGTTTCTTCCAGGCGTAGCTCCGGCGTTTGGCGTATTCGGCGAGCCAGCGGGGGAGGTGCTCCTGGGAGCCGTTGAGGGCGGCGACGGCGCCTTTCTGGGCGAAGCTGGTGGGATTGGACGTGGAATGGCTTTGGATGGCGTCGATGGCTTTGGCGATGGGATCCGGGGCGGCGAGAAAGCCCAGACGCCAACCGGTCATGGCCCAGGCTTTGGCGAAGCCATGAACGATGATGGTGTGGGCTTGATGGTTGGGGCTGAAGCTCGCGACGGACCGGTGCACCGCTCCGTCGTAGAGGAGGTGCTCGTAGATTTCGTCGCTCATGATGAGGACGCCATGTTCCACGCAAAGATCGCCCAAGGCGCGGACTTCCTCGGGGGTGTAGACGCATCCGGTGGGATTGCTGGGGGAATTGAGGATAAACAGCCGAGTGCGGGGAGTCAGGGCGGCGCGGAGTTGGTCGGGGGTGACCTTGAATTCGGTGCGATCGGAGGTTGGAAGGATGACGGGGGTCGCGCCGGCCAGCTTCACCATTTCGGGGTAACTCAGCCAATAGGGGGACGGGATGATGACGTCGTCGCCTTCCTGGCAGGTGGCGAGGATGACGTTGTAGCAGGAGTGTTTGCCGCCGCAGGAAACGATGATCTGGCTGGGCGTGTAGGTGAGGCCATTCTCGCGCTGGAACTTGTTGGCGATGGCTTGGCGAAGCTCCGGGATGCCGCTGGAGGGTGTGTACTTGGTGAAGCCAGCGTTCAGGGCATCGATAGCGGCTTGCTTGATGTGATCGGGGGTGTCGAAGTCGGGTTCGCCCGCGCCGAATCCGACGACATCTTCGCCGGCGGCTTTCATGGCCTTGGCTTTGGCGTCGATGGCGAGGGTCAGGGACGGGGAGAGGGCGGCGGCGCGGCGGGCGATCGGGTAGTTCATGACCGAGAATCGGAGTCGGAAGGGTTGAGCAATGGCTGGAGGTCGGCAAGGCGGATATCGGGTTGGAATAGCAGGTTGGAAATGGAGCGTTGCCGCTTGGGGAAGAACGGGCCTATCCTGCGAAACGCGATGAAGCATCATCTCGACTTCGAGAGGCCGCTCATCGAACTCCAGCAGAAGCTCGACGAGTTGCGGCGGGCGCAGCAGTCGAACCCATTGGGGCTTCAATTGGAGGACGAGATCGGGGTGATCGAGGCCAAGCTGGCGGAAACGAGGCGCCAGATCTATGCGAAGCTGACGGCTTGGCAAAGGGTCCAGCTTGCGCGGCATCCGTTGCGGCCCTACTTCCTGGATTACGCCCGCCAGAGTTTCACGGATTTTTCCGAGTTGCACGGGGACCGGCTGTTTGCGGACGACCACGCGATGATGGGTGGGTTCGCCCGTCTGGGGGAGTATCGGGTGATGTTGATTGGGACCCAGAAAGGGCGGGACACGAAGGAGAACATCCTGCGGAATTTCGGGTCGGCGCACCCTGAGGGCTATAGGAAGGCGCTGAGGTTGATGCGGATGGCGGATCGCTTCGGCCTTCCGATCATCACCCTGATCGATACGGCGGGGGCCTATCCAGGTGTGGGGGCGGAGGAGCGGCATATCGCGGAGGCGATTGCGGTCAATCTGAGGGAGATGATGCGTTTGGAGGTGCCGATCGTGGTGGCGGTGGTGGGAGAAGGAGGTTCGGGAGGGGCCCTGGGCATTGGTGTGGGGGACCGGGTGTTGATGCTGGAGAACGCCTACTACTCGGTCATCAGTCCTGAGGGTTGCGCGGCGATTCTTTGGAAGGATAAGAAGGCGATGGCACAGGCGGCGGCGTCATTGCGGATCACGGGGCGGGACCTTCTGGAATTCAAGCTCGTGGATGAAGTCATTCCCGAACCGGACGGCGGCGCGCACCACGATCCGGCGGCGGCGGCGGCGGCGCTGAAGGCATCGCTCTTGCGCCATCTTCGGGAGTTGTCGGCGACGTCGGGACCGGAGCGCCTGCGGATTCGGTATCAACGCTTTCGTGGGATCGGGCATGTCACGACCCGGACTCGGTCCTCGACGGAACCGAATTCGACAAAGGCCGCGCCTCCGCCGATGCCCACGGAAGAAGGGCCGACCACGGGGTCAGTGGAAGGAGAACTGAGCGGTGGTCCGGCAGTGATTCCGAGTTCCGAAACGAGTTCGGATGTGAACGGCGTGTCACCGGGCTTGTTGGTTGGGACCGAAGGAAACGTTCCCAGTTCCGCTCCGCCGCCATGAACTGGTACCCGATTCAGTTCGCGCCGATTTACAAGGAGCGCGTTTGGGGAGGGCGCCGTCTGGAAAAGCTATACGGGCGGGCGCTGCCGGGATCCGCACCGATCGGGGAGTCGTGGGAGGTCACGGACAGGGCGGAGGGGATCAGCGTGGTGAAGAACGGAGCGCGGGCCGGGCAGAGCTTGAGGGAAATGCTAGAGGAGGACGCGGCGGGGGTGATGGGTGACGCGCCGTTGCGCGCGGGGCGTTTTCCGCTGCTTGTGAAGACGCTCGACGCCCGGGAGGTTCTGTCGCTCCAGGTTCATCCCCCGACGGACATCGCGGCGTCGTTGGGCGGAGAGCCGAAGACGGAGATGTGGTATTTCACGGGGGTCAAGGAGGGGTCGGAGATCCTGGTGGGTTTGAGGCGGGGCACAACGCGGGAGGAATTTGAGCGCCGGCTGTCGGAAGGCTCGGTGGCGTCCTGTTTTCACCGGGTACCTGTCCACGCCGGGGATGCAATGTTTCTGCCGAGCGGCCGGGTGCATGCGTTGGGGGCGGGCGTCCTCCTGTTTGAGATCCAGGAGAGTTCGGACACGACCTACCGGGTATTCGACTGGAACCGGAAGGGGCTCGATGGGAAGCCACGGCCTCTCCATGTGCCCGAATCGCTCGCGAGCATTCATTTCGCGGACTTCGAACCCGGGCTTATCCCGATGGTGTGGCGTCAGGACGGTGCGATCGAGGTGCGATCCCTGGTGGATGCGGCCCTTTTCCGGGTGGAAGCCCGGCGCGGGAAAGGCGGGGCGGGTTGGGAAAGGCCGTTGCCTCGATGCGTTGTGGTGGGTGTGGCAGACGGGGAACTGACGCTCGCCGGGGGTGGGGAAACCGTGCGGTTGAGGGCCGGGGATTTCTGTCTGTTGCCTGCAGGTATGGGCAGGGTGCGGGCCGAATTGGTGGGAGCCACGGAATGGCTGACGGCGGAGCCGGGGGACGGGAGGGGTTGACGGCGGTGGTTTTTGAAGCTGGAGAAGACTGGGAACACTATGTGGAGACATTGATGAGCGATCGCGCCCCAGAAACAGGCTCAGGATCGGGGTCCGGTTCCGGTTCCGGTTCCGGATCGGGCGCCAGGACGCCGCGGAGTTCCCGGTCGCCCAACCGGCTGTCCCGACGCTTTCGGTTTGTGCGGATTCTTCGTCAGGACCGTCCCTTTGCTGTGGTCATGGGTCTGGCCGTGCTTTCTGCGGGGCTCGTCCTGTTGGGGGTCCCAAAAATGTGGAGGACGACGCCCAAAGGATTTCCGCACGGCGTGATCCGGGTGAGCGCGTTTGACCTCGCGCAGGCGTGGTCGTTGGCGCGAACAGCGCGGAGGGCGGAGGCGGCTGGATTAGGTGAGGCGGCCGTATTCGCGTGGCGCGGGGCGTTGATCAACAACGTGGGTGACGCCGACCTGCATCGGGGGCTCCTTCATTTCCTGCGAAAGACGCCGGAAGCGCGTCCGGACCGGACCTTGATGGCCCTTCGCAGCGCGTCTTGGTTGCTGGCGCTGACACGGACGAATGTCGCGGATGTGGCGTTGATGGGGGACGTGCTGGAGCGTTACGGAAGGCCGAAAGTGGCGCTCGCGTGGATGTCGGCCGTTCCCGAGGGCCGGGACGCGGCGGTGGAAAGGGCGAGGGCCCGCTGTCTGCTGTCGGCAGGACGATTCGGGGGGTTCGGGGCCCTGTGGCAAATTCATGGGGCAGCATGGAAGGACGACCCGATTCTCGCGCTTTATCAGGATGCGTGGCTTGCGGCGACCGACGACCGAACGGCCGGGTTGTCGGCGACGGTGCGTTTGAAGGAGGCACTCCAGGGGCAGGGTGAACCGGGGCTTGTGGCAGCGCAGTTGCTGGTGTTGGTGGCGTCGACGAAGGGACAGGCGGACGATCTCGGGTTGGCGTTGGGGAAGCTGGAGGCGCGGGGTTTGGCGACGATGGCGCAGCACGCGTTTTATTGGCGGGTCCTGGCGGCGTCGGGACGGGGGGAGGAGGCGCGTCGGTTGGCGTCAGCGCAAAACGAGGTAACGAATGATCCGGAGATGGCAGCAATCCAGTGGCTTGCGATGCGGGCCATCGGGATGACGAACACCATAGAAAAAGCGGAAGCGACCCTGGAACGATACGGAGACAACCTGGAGACTTGGCGTGCCTATTTCGACCTGCTGGCGCAGGAGGAGAGGTGGGTCGAGCTCCGACGGGGGGCGGCAAGGGCGCGATTGCTTTGCGGGCGGAGCGATCCGCTTTACATCGAGACCGTCTTTGCCGAGTACCGGACGTCGGTCGGCGAAAGGAGAGCGACGGACGAGACACGGCTTTCGGATGAACTGGCTACTGCGAGGATCGGGGAACCGGAGACGGCGATCCGGATGTCCGCGGCATTGCGGGCGGCTGGGAGATCGGCGGAGGCAAGTCGGATGCTGCAAGCGCACGAGGCTGTTTTTGGGAATTTTCCGGGGTATTGGGCGGAGGTATTCGCTGTGGGGCTGGCGTCCAAGGACCTCGAAGTTCTGCGGCGTTCTGTGGCGGAGTTGTTGCGGATCGAGCCGAAGAGCATGGCGTGGGTGAACAATCGGGCGGCGTTGTTGTTAATCACGGGAGAGGAACCGGCCGAGGCGCTGCAACTGACCCTGGCGGGGGTGTCGCGTCAACCGGGGGCGGCGACCCTGAAGATCAATCATGCGCTGGCGCTGATTGCGAACGGTCGGGCGGCCGAAGCGGAGCGCATGCTGGAGAGGGTCCCGGTCTCGAGCCTGCCTGCGGATGCCATGGCCAACTACCATCTCGCGGTTTCGGCGACTCATGCGGCGCTTGGAAGGAGTACCCAGGCGATGGAGGCGGCGAGGAAGCCGGATCGGAGCCGGTTGCTTCAGCCGCAGATTGAACGCCTGGATCGGATTTTGGCGGAAACGGAGACAGTGGGCCGGCAGGGCGAGTGACGTCCCTGTTCGTTTAACGAGGAGACCATGCGGGACGAACTCGACTACGAGGACTTGAAGGGAATTCGACGGTGGCGCGTGCTCGCGCGTCGTCGATGGGACGAGACTTTGCAGACCAACGCCCTGCTGCGGCATCTGGTGCACGAGCCTTCATTCCTTGTGGCCTTGGTGGCTCTGGTGATTTGCGGAGGTGCCGTGGCGTTGGGCGTTCCGAAGATCTGGAATCCCGCCCCGCCGAACTTTTCGAAAACAATCCGGGTGAGCCTGCTGGATTACTTGCAAGCCTGGAACCTGCGACGCACGGCGGAAAAGGAGGCATCGGAAGGGCGCTGGGAGGAAGCGGTGGTCGCGTGGAGGACGGCGATGGTGAACAATCTTGCCGATGTGCGAGCGCATCGGGGGGCATTGGAAACGCTCCGGGATGCGACCTCCATTGATTCCGCGAGGTTGCCGATGGTTTTGTTCAGCGGGGAATACCTGATCGAACTCACAGGAACGAACCGGGTGGACTGCGCGCTAGTGGCCGACGTTCTGGTTCGACATCGGCTGCCGGAGGCGGCCATGGAGGTGATGCGGCCCTGGGAGGCGGAGTTCACGACGGCGGAGGAGGCCATTTGGCTTCGGGCGCTCCTGGTGGCGGGGCGTGTCTCGATGTTTGAAGCGCGATGGAAGGAGGCGGCGGCGCGACAGGCTGGCGATTCCCGGATGCAGCTCTATCGGGCGGCGATCGATGCGACCGGCCCACCGGCGGAGGCGGTGGATGCTCTGGAACGGTTGCGGGCCGGGCTGACAGATCCGAAGTGGCGGTTGGAAGCCGCGCGATTGCTGTGCTGGTCGGCCATTCGCCGCGATGATTTGCAGGAGTTCGAACGGGGACTGGCGGTGTTGCGCGAATGGCGATCAACAATGGTTCAGGACGAGGCGGGTTCCTGGGCGCTCTTGGCGCGTCATGGCCGCCTGGAGGAAGCGAAAACCGCGGCGCGAGAGTACAACCGGATTCCGCCGCCGACGCCGATGGAGGCGATTCAACTGGTGCGGGCGTGGTCTGAGCTTGGCCTTGGGGATCTGGGAGTGGCGATGTTTGAGCAGCACGCCGCGCGGTATGGCGTGGCGTTTGATGTCTGGGCGGCCTATCTCGACTTGCTGGTGGAGCGTCGGAAGTGGGACGACGTCCGACGGGTGGCGGCGACTTTGCGGGGCAACGCCTCCGCCCGGGACGATGTGGTGGCGATGAGCTGGTATGCGGAGGCCGTGGCGGATCTTTCCGAGGGTCGACGGACGGCGGCTCGGAATTATCTGCAGCGTCTGAGCGACTCAACGATCCAGAATCCGATGGTGGCGGTGCGGCTGGCATCGGGCCTGATTCAGGTCGGGGAGTTCGAGACGTCTGAGGAGTTGTTGGCGCGGGTGGAACCGGCAATGGGAAAACAACCGGATTACTGGCTCCAAGTATTGATCAATGCCCAGGGGCGTCGGGACGTCGAGGGCTTGCAACGAGCGACCGATCGGATCCTGGAACTTCAGCCAACGAGTCTTGTCGGGCTCAACATGCGGCTGGGATTGATGCTTCTGAAGCGGGAATCCCCGGCGGAGGCGTTGACCCTCAGCATGCGATTGACGGGCCAGGGAACGATCTCGAGCGGAGCCATGATCAACCATGCGGCGGCGTTGCTTCAGAATTCGCGAATCGCCGAAGCCAGCGCCCTGCTCAATCGTATCGATTCATCCCGTCTCTCGCCCCTGGAACGGGCGGCCTGGCAGTTGGCTGGAGTGGAATACCTCGGGCAGAGCGGGCGGGATGCGGAGGCGTTGAAATTGGGTGGGCAGATCGACGTCACCCAACTGTTGCCACCGGATGCGGCCTGGTTGCAGCAGTTTCTGGAAACCTGTCGTCGACGCGCCAAAGACGCGAATGCGTCGATCCCATGAAACCCTC
>JBBQIU010000064.1:0-9141 GCA_038325245.1 Verrucomicrobiota bacterium | reverse complement strand
CCGCTAGCGGTTCATGACGCTACCCAATGGCATTGCCAAGACCACTTCCCGCGAAAAGAACAACACCTCCTCTGGGACAGCGCTCCTGTGTTTAGACACTATTCCAGCAGTCGCCGCCAGATTGAGTGGGTAACACCGATCTCCCGGGGGGGCATTGGGGTCAAGTCACAATTTGCGACATTGGGAATGGGTGATTTGGAGTCGCCCCCTAATGGCTCGCTCGTCTCGCCCGGTCGCTGAAAGGCTAAGAACGTGGCGAGATTGTTGCATATCGTGACTTGACCCCATGGCTTTCTCACCTTGTGGCATCTTATCCTTCACGGCTGCAATCAAATTCTTGGGTGACCTGCGATTCAGACCACGTGGAACCGAGGGGAGGTGTTGCGGCACGGGCACGGCAAGGCGACAAGAAGGAGTGGAGCTGACGGGAGGCAACGGTGTCCGGCATGGATCAGAGGTAGGCACTTAGGGGTGCTTGGAAATGCGGTAATACCCACAGCCAGCGAGCCTTCGACCAGATTCCATTTCTGAGGGTACGGATGAATTGCGCGGTCAATTGGACGATGGCGGGGAGTTTCCACTGGACTGGGTGTGTCGAGCGGTCGGTCTTTCGGGCGGCCTGAGTGCGCCGCTCCATCGAACTCTTGCGTTTCTTTTCGACCTTGAGCTCCCGGATCCCGTGATTGCGGTTCAGTTCCCGGCGCAACAGGGTGAGCAAATTGTGGGCGAGGCCAAAGAAGTGCGCCTGGATGTGGGACGCAATGGGGTCAAGTCACTATTTGCAACATTTGGAGTTGCCGATTGGGGGGCCCCCGCTAGTGGCTCGCTCGTCTCGCCCGGTCGCCGAGGGGCTAAGAACGTGGTGAGATTGTTGTATATCGCCACTTGACCCCATTGCCCCTTCGTTGAAGAGGCGTGAACGCCGCGCCCCTTCCGCCGAGTCGCGGGCTTGTCGTGCAGGCGCAAGCGGAGTAATCTTTCCGGCATGAGCGCGACATTGACGGTCAATCTGGATTCGGAAGTTTTGCACCTCGCGGAGCAGGAATCCAAGGCGCGTCACACGACGCTGCCCGAAGTAGTCGCCCAGCAATTGCGCGTGATGGCGCGGAACTGGCAGGACAGCCGGGCCGGCAAGACGCCGGTCACAGATGCGTTGCGCGGCGCGGTGAAGCTGCCGCCCGATTTCGACGAACGAAATGCTCTGACGGAGGAATTGCAGAAGAAGCATGGCATCTAGGGATAGAATCTTCCTGGATACCGATGTGGCGCTGGATCACCTCGCCGACCGCCAGCCTTTCGCCGAATACGCTCACCGAATCTTTGCGCTGGCGGAAACCGGCGAACTTACCGGCTGTGTTTCGTCGCTCTCGTTCAGCAACCTCTATTACATTCTGCGGGACGCAATGGGGTCAAGTCACTATTTGCAACATTTGGAGTTGCCGATTGGGGGGCCCCCGCTAGTGGCTCGCTCGTCTCGTCCGGTCGCCGAAGGGCCAAGAACGGGTCGAGATTGTTGTATATCGTGACTTGACCCCATTGCCTCCCATTGCCCCCGCAAGGTTTGGGGTTGCGAGATGGATCACCGCTTCAAGGCTTCGAATTGCTCGGATGCGGCGGGCAGTTCCGCTCGGCCCTGGAGGTGGCGGGCGAGGAACGCTTCGATGGCGGCGTAGAGGCGGAGTTGATTCGCGGGATTCCGGATCGCGCTGCCTTCGTCTCCGAAGAGCAGGTAGTCGATGGCGCGACCTTCGCGGCGGATGGCGGCGACGAAGGCATCCATCTCCGCGGCGGGCGCCTGGGGGTCGTGGGCGGTGGCGGCGATGAGAAGCGGGCCTTTGATGAACGCGGCACGGTGCATGGGGGAATGGTCCCGGAGTAGGGCGGCGTCGGCGTCCAGGCGTCCGACGCGTTGATCGAGCAAGGCGCGGATGCCGGTGGCCGCGGCAGGGATGGACTGGATCATGGTCGCCAGGTTGGGGGTGCCGTTGATGGCGATGCCGACCGCGAATTCGTCGGGGTGCCGCGCCAGGACCGCCAGAGCCGCATAGCCTCCGAAGCCCGTTCCCATGATGGCGGTGCGTTTGGGGTCGATGAAGCCCTGGTCGCCGGTCCATTTCCGCGCATCCAGGAGATCGAGGAGGATCTTGCCGCCCCATTCCTGGTTCCCGGCCTGGCGGTGATCCTTCCCGTATCCCTCGGAACCCCGGAAGTTGACCTGAAGGACGGCGTATCCGCGGTTGGCAAGCCAGTGCACCTCGGGGTCGAAGCTCCATACGACGCGGGACCATGGGCCGGCGTGAACGAGCACGACGGCAGGGAGTCGCCGAGGTTCGATGCCGGGCGGCAGGGTCAGGTAGCCTTCGATGGAAAGCCCGTCGCGCGCGGAAAAACTTACCGAGCGCGTGGACCCGAGTCCGGAGCTTGGAAGTTCGGAACGCTCGGCGAACAACGGGGTGACAGCGCGTCTTGAGCGGTCGTAAAGGGCGAATTGGATCGGGGCATCGGCGGAGGTGAAACTGACGGTCCACGTGCGGTCGGCGAGGTCGCGGCTGAGGATGTCAATGTCGGCATTGCGGTGGCGGCGAAGGACCTCGAAGTCGGGCAGAAGATTCGTATTCGCGAGCTGCCACTGGGCGCGGGCGCGGTTGAATTGGACGGCCTCGAGAGCATTGGAGCGGGGATGGAACAGGGCGGCGCTGACATCGAAACGGACATCCTGGGCGAGGGCGGTTGCGGCGCCCGTGGTGGCGTCGATGCTGAGCAGGCGGGGCGCCTGGGCGCGGACGCTGGAAACGAGGAAGAGGTTCGAGTTTCCGGGACCGAAGCCGAAGAACTTGCCCAGCGTGTCGTCGTTACCCCAACGGAGGAGGGGGCGCCATAGGGAGCGCGGGTCCGTTCGGGTGCCGAGGGCGAATTCACCGTTGGGGAGGATGACCTGTGCCAGGCGCAGGTTGAGGTCGTTGTCGGCGAACCATTGGGAGACCTCTCCGGTGTTCTCCGCGTCCGGCGTGATGGATCCGGTACGCAGGTCGACGCGGTAGACGTCGAACAGCCGGCGGTTGCGGAGGTTCATGGCGACGAGAATTTCGTCGGTGAATCGCGTGCTGGTGGTGACGAGCCGGGCCTGGACGCCAGTGAACGGGGTGAGGTCGCGAATGTTTCCGGAAGGAACGTGGGCCTGCATCAGGTGGAAGGTTCCGGAGCCGTCGGGATCCTGGAGGTAGAGGACGGCCTGGCTGTCGGGTTGCCAGGCGGGCTGGCGGATGGAACCACGGGGGTCGAGGGAGAGCAGGCGGGGGGCGGTCGTGGTGGTGTTGGTTTTCGTGCTGGTGTTGGTGCCGGTGGCGAGGGGGCGGACCCAGAGATTTGGGATGCCGTTGGTGGGGGAGATCCACGCGAGGTGGGCGCCGTCTGGGGAGACAAGGGGTGTGGAGTGTTCGGGCGCGCGGAAGAACTGGGACCTGGGGATGAGGGGGGGTGGTGCGGCGGTGGCGTTCCGAGGAGCGGCGAGTGTCGCAAGGATTGCGAGAAGGGCGAAGGCGAAGGGGAAGGGGAAGGCGGGGACGAGCTTCATCGGGGCGTGGCCAGTCAGCCAAAGGCAGGGGTGGCGGCGCAAAGGGTTTTTGGTGTGTTGAACTCGCCGTTGCGCGGGCGGGTGGTCCACGGATACGCTTGGCCGACGGACGCGCGGCGTCGCGGCGGGGGAAGTCGCCAGGCAGGGGCCGGGTGGGAGAGGCCGCGAGGACGGTGACGTCGGAGATTTTGCCATGACACTGACTGAGAAACTTTTGGCGCGGGCGTCGGGGAAGGCTTCGGTGCAAGCCGGGGACAACGTGTGGGTGAAGGCGGACGTGTTGATGACGCATGACGTCTGCGGGCCGGGGACGATCGGGGTGTTCAAGCGGGAGTTTGGCGAGAGCGCCAAGGTGTGGGACCGCGAGCGGGTGGTGATCATCCCGGACCACTACATCTTCACGGCGGATTCGAAGTCGAACCGGAACGTGGACATCCTGCGGGACTTCGCGCGGGAACAGGATCTTCCGTACTTCTATGACGTGATCGATGAGCCGAACGGGCATTGGAAGTTTGACGGCACGAAGGGGGTCTTGAAGCGGCAGTACGGGGCGAATTACGCGGGGGTCTGCCACACGGCGCTGCCCCAGAAGGGGCACACGCGGCCGGGCGAGGTCCTGTTTGGGACGGACTCGCACACCTGCATGGCGGGGGCGTTCAACGAATTCGCGACGGGCATCGGGAACACGGATGCTGGTTTCGTGCTGGGGACCGGCAAGCTGTTGCTCAAGGTTCCGGAGACGATGCGGTTCCGGCTGGAAGGCCGGCTTCAGCCGGGCGTCATGGCCAAGGACATCATTCTGCACGTCATCGGGGAGATTGGTTTTGACGGGGCGACGTATCGGGCGATGCAGTTCGACGGTCCCGGCGTGAATAGCCTCTCGATCGACGACCGCATGACGATCGCGAACATGGCGATCGAGGCGGGCGGGAAGAACGGGATCTTTCCGTTTGATGCGCGCACGGCGGAGTACATCGAGTCGCGGACGCGCCTGAACGGGACGCGGCAGTCGTACGAGCCGGTCGAGGCGGATGCGGATCAGAAGTTCGTCTTCGAGATGGTGGTCGATCTGGATGCGTTGGAGCCGACGGTGGCGTGCCATCCGGACCCGGGTCAGCGGAAGCGGGCGAAGGAGTTGGGCGATATCAAGCTGGACCGGGCGTACATCGGTTCCTGCACGGGTGGAAAGACGAGCGACTTCGTGGAGTTCGCGCGCGTGATCCGTGGACGCCACGTGGCGATCGACACGTTCGGGGTCCCGGCGACGCCGGAGATCGTGCATGAGCTGCAATCGACGCGATGGGGGAACCAGACCATCTGGGAGATCCTGGTAGGGGCGGGCGTGCAGATGACGGAGAACGCCGGTTGTGCGGCCTGCCTGGGTGGACCGGTGGACACGTTCGGGCGGATGAATACGCCCTTGAAGTGCATCAGCGCCACCAACCGCAATGTCCCCGGGCGCATGGGCCACAAGGAATCGCAGATCTACCTGGCGTCGCCGGCGACGGTGGCGGCGAGCGCGCTGGCGGGGAAGATCGTGGACCCGCGGGAATACCTGGGGAACTGAAGGATTGGCAACGGCTGGACGCGAATCAGCCGGAGGTAGCGCGTGGGTGCTATCTCTGGGGCGGAATCCTGAAACTGGATCAGGACCGCGACAGGTTGGTCCGGAAGAGGGTTTGCCGCTTTCCGAGAGTGTTCCCGACCTGCCAGTCACGACGTCCCTCAATCTTCTCATCCTAGAAACCCTTCTCTTTCTGACTCCATGTCAGCCAGCCAGGGAATCCAAAGAGTATCCTCTTTACAAATGCAGGGACCGCACAAACTCTCCAGCAATTCCAGCAACCTCAGTTCCTATAAGCCCCACAAATCTCTTCCGGCAGGCCGCGCTCCTCACTCTTGGCCTGTCACTAATCATTCCTGCGAAGCCCCTTCTGGCGGCAGAAGCCAAGGCAACCCGGGCGACCATGGAATCCCTTGCGAGGGAGTACGACGAGGCATTCAACAAACGCGATGCCTCTGCGCTTGCCTCCCTCTACCTTGAGGATGCCCAGATCATCGCTGCCGATCACGAGATCATCAAAGGTCGGCAAGCCATCGAGAACTACTGGAAGCAAGACCTTGCCTCGGTCGACTTCAAGCAAACCTCAACCGTTGTCGAAGTGGAAGACCATGGAACCGTGGCGGTGGAGACCGGCACATGGGCTGGATGGAAATCCGATGGCACCGCGGCCGATAAGGGGAAGTATCTCCTCGTTTGGAAGCGGGACGGCGCGACGTGGCGGATTCATCGGGAAACGTGGAATACGGCTCGGCTCGCGGCGACTTCGGCGGACGATGAACTTCGACGCATCCATCAGGAATATGACCGGGCTTGGTTGCGCCAGGACGCCGTAACATTTGAGCGTCTCCTGGCTGCCGACTTCGTGCAGGTGGACCAGGACGGAAAGGTCCTGTCCAAAGCCGACGTAATCGCCAATGCGAAATCAGGGGATGTGAAACTCGAGGTGGGGCAATCCGACGACGTCAAGGTGTGGATTCATGGTGACACGGCGGTCGTGGGAGGACGCTGGACGGAAAAGGGCACCATTAAGGGAAAGACGACCGAAGCCATCATGCGGAACATCGTGGTCTACTCGAAGATCAACGGTCGTTGGCACGTTGTCTCGGACCAAGTCACGGTCATCAAGCCGGTAGCCCCATAGCGCCGTTACGATTCCCTGTAAAATAGCCTGCATCGCTTCCTGACTACCACAATCCGGATATCGCTGGAGCGTTCATTGTGCCCGTTACGGCGATGGAGTGACCTGCGGGACGATCCCATCGCGCGGCCCGGTCACGCAGGTTCCGCCGACGCGTTGCGAAAGTCCGGTTAGCCGGAACGATTCGTTCGTATCGCGCGCGAAAGCGCGAAGAACGCGAAGGAAGAGAAGTAGAGTGAGGGGACTCTTCTCCTCAACGGAATCGATGGCTCAGCCGCGGCTTGTGAGCTCCCCTTCGGCGAGCCGCGCGACTTCCGTTGCGATGGCTTCGCTGACGCGGTGCTTGGCGAGATAGACCTGGTTGGGAGAGATCTGAAGGGCCTCAGTGACCTTCCCCACAGACCACTCGCGGACGACGTGGAGGTCGTAGATCTGGTACTGCTTGGGCGACAGGCGCTGGCGGACCGCGTCCCGGGCAGCGTGGAGCAGGCCTTGGCGCCATTCCTCTTCCATGGCCTCATCGGGCGGGAGGATGGCGGGATCGGGGATCCGCTCAAGAAAGGCGGTGTCGTCGGGGGTCTCCGGGGCCGGCGGGATGAACCGGGCTGGGCGTTGGCGTCGCCGGTAGGTGTCGATGATCTTCGAGCGGGCGATGGTGAGGATCCAGGACTTGAAGGAACCCCTGGCGGGGTCGTAGCGGAACTGGGGGAGCAGGCGCGCGACCGTGGCCAGTGTGTCCTGGGTGGCATCTTCGGCATCCTGAGCATCCAGGCCGGCCCGGAGGCTCAGAGTGTAAACGATGCGGCCGTAAACATGGACGAACGTCTCCCAACTGGTGCCCTGGTTCTGTTCCTGGAGACGCCGGATGAGGCTGGTGCGGGTTTCGAGCCAATCGGCAGGCACGCGATAGGATTTGGGCGAACCTGCGTGGCGTCAACGGGGGAGGCGTCGGGAAAGTCTGGGGCCGTGCCTCCCTGGGTTGTCGGTGGATCTCCGGTCTCCGGAGCGTGGATCAGCACGGGGTGTCTTAATCTTAACCTTAATCCTGTTCGTCCCATCCACGGCCGCCGATTAAGATTAAGATTAGGATTACGAGGGGGTTCATCGATCACCGACGACCTCCGGGAGGCACCTGAGTTGCCAAGGGCGCGGACAAGCTGGTAGACGCATCGACGGGAACATGAGACGTCTTCCGATTCAACGGGTCGCGGGCCGGTCGGCGGCGAGGCCAGCACACGGCGATGGCGGGCTCAGGAGATGAGTCGACCCATTCCACCGTCGGGTCACGGGACTTCCCCGACCTCTGGCGCGCCCGGCCGGCGCGAGGTGATGACCATGTTGTTCACGGACCTGGTGGGGTCGACGCGGTTGAAGGAGGAACTGGGAAATACGGAGGCGGTCCGTTTGATCCTGGAGCATCACGGGTTGGTGCGGGGATTGCTGGGGGAGTACCCGGAAGGGTTCGAGATCAGCACGGCGGGCGACTCCTTCTTCCTGGCGTTCCGACGTCCGTCGGATGCGGTGTCGTTTTCGTTGAGGCTGCAGGGACGGTTGGAACGGTGGAACCGGGGGCTTCGGGCGCGGTTGTTCGACCGGATCGGAATCCATGCGGGGGAAGTCACGGTGGAGACCGATCGCGACGGACTGATCCATGACCTGCACGGCCTGGAGGTGGACAAGTGCGCCCGAGTGATGTCGCTGGGGCGGGAGCACCACATCCTGGTGACGCGGTTTGCGTTTGAAAACGCGCGGTCGTCGTTGAAAGGGGTGGCGATTCCGGAAGTGGGTGCGGTGGGCTGGGTGAGCCACGGGTTGTACGCGTTGAAGGGGGTGGCGGAGCCGATGGAGATCTGCGAAGTCGCGGAGTCGAGGCGGACGTCGTTATCGGCGCCGGAGGATTCGGAGAAGGCGAGGAGGGTGTCGCCGGACGAAGAGGATGGACAGGAGGCGACGACGACCGAGCGGGGACGAGGTGGTGTTGGGGCGCCACCAGGGCGGGGTTGGAGGAGGGGAGTCGTTGGGGCGGGATGGGTGGTTGTGGCGGGTTGGCTGGGTCTGGCGGCGCCGTCGCTGGTGACGGGGAGTTATGACTGGGCGTACTGGCTGAGGCCGGTGACGACGCCGACGGAGGCGGTCCTGGTGCAGATGGACCGGAAGTCGCATGACGAGTTGAAGCAACCATGGATGGGGCAGTGGGACCGAGGAATCCATGGGGCGTTCGTGGATCGGATGAGGGAGTACGGGGCACGGGCGGTGGTGTTTGACGTGGTGTTCGACACCGTGCGGGAAGATGCGCCGGAGCAGGACGCGGCGTTGGTTGAGGCCGCGCGGAAGGCGGGGAACGTCTGTGTGGCCGGGGAACGTCGGGACATCGAACGGGAGGGTTTGAAGCTGGTCGAGAACGTCGGGCCGTTTCCGGAACTGGAGGCGGTGACGCACTGGGGCGTGTCGTGGTTTCCGGCGCGCGTGGACGACGTGGTGCGGCGTCCGTATCTGGGGAACGAGCAGAAGGAAGGATTGGCGGCGACGGTGGTTCGGATGCTGGGGAAGGAGCCACCAGCGCGTGGGTCGGACCTTTGGCTGAACTACTATGGGCCACCCTCGACCTTTGCGTGGCATTCTTATTCGGACGTGATGATGGATCGCGTTCCGGCCGGGGTTATTTCGGGAAAGATTGTGTTCGTGGGGGCGGTGTATGACCTGGGGTATCCGGGAGGCCGTCGATTGGACGATGTGCCGACGCCCTATTCGGCGCATACGGGTCGGCGCTCGCCGGGCGTGGAAGTGGTGGCGACCTCGACCCTGAATTTTTTGAAGGGCGAGTCCCTGCGGCGTGGGCCCTGGACGGTTGAATTGCTGGTGTTG
>JBBQIU010000063.1:0-9181 GCA_038325245.1 Verrucomicrobiota bacterium | reverse complement strand
TTGGATGTCGAACCGAAGCAGAACTCGGCAAGGAGCGACGCAGGAACGGCAAAATTGATGTTTTGAGCCCCCAGTTTGCTCCAGGACGCAAGGCCCACAACCTGGCCTGTGGAATTGACGACGGGTCCACCGCTGTTGCCGGGGGAAAAGGGACAGGTGAGTTGGTACTGGGGAAAGCCATCCATGTTCTGGATCTGGCTCAGGATCCCGTCGGAAATGCTGAAGGTATAGCCCCGGGGCGAGCCAATCGCGTAAAGCCTCGACGCGATCGGGGGCGTCTCAACATTCAGGTGAAGCGGCTTCCGCTCGGTGGGCGCCAACTTCAGCAGCGCAAGGTCATGAATTTCGTCACGCCCGAGAACTTCCTGGATCTGGGCGGGCGTCCCGTCGGAGTAGGTCCCCAGGATCTCCTCCGCATCCCGGATCAGGTGCCAGGCGGTGACCGCTCGTGTCGAATCGCCGACGAGAAACGCGGCGCCGACAAACCGATCGCCGGAATGTGATCGGACCTTGATGGCGAGTGTCGAAGCAACGACCCGATTGTAGATCTCCGGGGGCGAAAGTTCCGCGGCACGACCTACAAGGTGGAATGAACCCAATCCAGTTAGGATTGCGAGCAACCAACGCTTCGACGCGAGTGACATGTCCAGAGAGAACTATCGGCGGGTAAGGTACGGAGGTTAACCCACCGCAGGTTCCGTCCCAGGATCCAGGCAATGCGCCGAGTCCGCTTCCGGTGGATGGAGGGTCCCCACGATAAATGGCATTGGGGATTTCCTTAGGTGAACTGAAGTAGTGATCCAAGGCTCATCCGGCCGCGAGGTTGTCTTGCATTTCCTTTCCGGGCAGGCTTCCGGAAACGGGGTCGGTCGTGAGCGATTTAAACGGTACTGAATGCATGGCATGAATCCCTCCAATTCATCGCGGAAACCGTTGAGGCTCTCCCGGCGCCTTCCCCGACAATCCTGGTGGATCGCGGCGGGCTACGGTGGATTTGCGACGCTGTGGATATTCTTTTCCGACAAGGCCCTTGGCTGGTGGAACCTGGATTCGAGGTTGCTGATCCAGTTGAGCATCTACAAGGGGGTGGGATTCGTCGCGGTCACTTCGATCCTGCTCCTGCTCCTGATGTGGTGGACATTCGGCACGATTGAATCCGGGTATGCCTCCCTCCAGGCGCAGGAGGCGGAAATCAAGACACTCAACCGTCTCTACGCCGGGCTCCTTCAGGTTCGCCAGGCCATCGTGAGCGCAACGTCTCGTGACGAACTGTTTCAGAGGATCTGTCGGGTGCTCGTGGAGAATGGCGGGTTGAGAATGGCATGGATCGGGTGGCACGACCCCTCCACGCATCGAATCGCGCCGGTGGCGGAGTATGGCGACGACCTTGATTACATACAGAGCCTTCGCATCTATGGCGACGACCGGCCTGAGGGTCGGGGCCCGACGGGCCGTGCGTTTCGGGACGCCAAGCCCTTCGTCTCCAACGATTCTCTCAACGACCCTGTCACAAAACCCTGGCGCGAGGGAGCCAGCCGACTTGGCATTCGGGCCGTCGCTGCGTTGCCGATCCGACTCAAGGGTGAGGTGGCCGGCACGTTGAATGTTTATGCAACGGAGGCGGATTACTTCCGGGAACAGGAGATCGCCCTCCTGGCGGAGGCCGCGACCGACATTTCGTTCGCCATGGACAACCTCGCCCGGGACGAGGAGCGCCGCCAGGCGGAGGCCCTCGTGCTCAGTGAACGGAGGTTTTCCGACGCCGTGATCGAAAGCATGCCGGGGGTCCTCTATTTTTATGACATGCAGGGGCGGTTCCTGCGCTGGAACAAGGATTTTGAGGAGGTTTCCGGTTGCACGCCTGAGGAGATCGGCCGGATGAACCCCATGGATTTCTTCGCTCCCGAGGAACGGCCCCTCGTGAAGGCCAGCATTGCCGAAGCGTTCTCCCAGGGCGAATCGTCCGTCGAGGCGGCTTTCCAAGCCAGGAACGGCCGCAGCATCCCCTACTTCTTCACAGGCCGAAGGGTCGTATTCGATGACCGGGTCTGTCTTGCCGGGGTCGGAATCGACATCTCCGAGCGCAAGCGAGCGGAGGCCGCTCTGCGGGAGCTCAATTCAACGCTCGAAAGCAGGGTCGCTGAGCGCACCGGGGAATTGCAGGCCGCCCTCGTGCGTGCGGAGTCCGCCGACCGGATCAAGTCTGCCTTCCTGGCCACCATGTCCCACGAGCTTCGCACCCCGTTGAATTCCATCATCGGCTTCACGGGGATCGTCCTCCAGGGCCTGGCAGGACCGCTCAATCCCGAGCAGACCAAGCAGCTCGGCATGGTGCGGACCAGTGCGCGACACCTGCTGGAACTGATCAACGACGTCCTCGACATTTCCAAGATCGAGGCCGGCCAACTGGATGTCCGCGCCGAGCCGTTGAATCTGCCCGCGTCGATTCATCGTGCGATCGCCTCGGTGAAGGTGCTGGCGGAGAAGAAGGGCCTGACCCTGACCGCGGTCGTCGACCCCGAGGTGGGTGAGATGGTGGGCGACCGGCGGCGGGTGGAGCAGATCCTTCTCAACCTCCTCAACAACGGGATCAAGTTCACCGACCACGGCGGCGTGACACTCACGGCCCGGATCGCGGACGTCCCCGAATCGGGCGCGGGGAACGGGTCGGTCCCGGCAGCCGTGAGCATCCAGGTGGCGGATACGGGAATCGGCATCCGGACCGAGGATCTCGCCCAGCTCTTCCAGCCGTTCCGCCAGATCGACACGGGATTGGACCGCCAACATGAGGGAACGGGCCTTGGCCTCGCCATCTGCCGTCGACTCGCGGGCCTGATGGGTGGCGAGATCTCGGCCACCAGCGTGCCCGGCCAGGGCAGCGAATTCACGATCGTTCTCCCCCTTCGCCGACAGAGTTCCCCATGAGCCGCACCATCCGAGCAGAACCGCTACCTGGCGACCTTTCTCCTGGAGCAACGCGACTATCAGGTCGTGGGGGTCGCCGACGGTCCCGCAGGCATCGAACTGGCGCGGAGCCTCGCTCCGCATCTCATCCTGCTCGATATCCAACTGCCGGGATGGACGGCTACGACGTCGCCCGAGGCCTGCGGGGCATTGAGTCGATCCGCGGAATCCCGATCATCGCCGTCACCTCCTACGCCATGGTTGGCGACCGCGAAAAATCCCTCTCGACGGGTTGCACGGGCTACCTCGAAAAGCCCATCGACCCCGACACCTTTTTGATCGAAATCGAACAATTCCTCCAGCCGTCCTTTCAAAGTCCCCCATGAAACGCGTCCTGATCGTCGACGACAAGGAGGAGAACCTCTACTACATGCGGGCCCTGCTGACGGCGCATGGCTGGGAAGTGGAAGACGCCCGGCACGGGGCCGAAGCACTAATGAAGGCTCGGAAGGCCCCTCCCGATCTCGTCGTTTCCGACCTCCTCATGCCCGTCATGGACGGCTACACGTTGCTGCGCCACTGGAAGGCCGATGACCGGTTGAAGCATGCGCCTTTTATCGTCTACACAGCCACGTACACGGAGGCAGACGACGAGACGCTCGCCCTGAATCTCGGGGCCGACGCCTTCATTCTGAAGCCCGCTGAGCCGGACGAATTTCTCGCCCAGCTCCGGGTCGTGGAGGCGAACGCGAGCGCCGCCGTGCCGGTCGGGCCCCGCATTCCCGAGGATGACGAGGAAGGGATGCTCAAGGTCTACAGCAAGGCGCTCATCCGCAAACTGGAGGATAAATCGCTGCAACTGGAGGAAACCAACCGCGCCCTCCAGCGGGATATCACCGAGCGCAAGCGCGCGGAGGCAAGACTGCTTCGGAGTGAGGAGGCGCAACGTTTTCTCGCCGAGACGCAACTGTCCGTGCTCGACGCCCTTCCCGCCCACATCGCGCTCGTGGACGCGGACGGGCTGATCATTTCCGTCAATAAATCATGGCGGCGATTCGCCCTCGCCAACTCGATTCAGGGTCAAGACTTCGGCATCGGGCAGAACTACCTCGCGATTTGCGAAGGGTCCACCGGGGAATGCTCGGAGGGCGCCGAGACGGCGGCCTACGGCCTTCGGCGCGTGCTTCGCGGCGAATCCCGGGAGTTCGCCTCCGAGTATCCCTGTCATTCCCCCACGGAGAAGCGCTGGTTCCGTCTGATGGTGGCCCCATTGCGTGAGGAACGCCGCCTCGGCGCGGTCATCATGCACATCAACATCACCGAGCGGAGACAGGCCGAGGAGGCGCTCCGCGAAAGTCTCGAGCGCTTTCAGGCCGTCGCCCGCGCCGCCAATGACACGGTCTGGAATTGGGACCTGGCCACCGACGAGATTTGGTGGAGCGAGGGCTTCCACGCGACGTTCGGGTATCGGCCCGACGAGGTCGAAGCCTCGATTGAATCCTGGTTCGGCCGCCTCCATCCGGACGAACGAGCGCGCATCGTGCAGGGAATCAAGAAGGTGATTCAGGGATCGGACTCGATGTGGTCCGCGGAGTATCGCTTCCGTCGGGGCGACGGCTCCTACGCGGATGTGTTGGACCGCGGCTGTGTCCTTCGCGACGCCGAGGGACGCGGCGTCCGAATAGTCGGCGCGATCCAGGACATCTCGGCCCGGAAGCGAGTGGCCCAGAGACTTCGGGCATTGAACCGGACCTACGCGGTGTCGAGCGCCATCAATCAATTGATCGTCCGCCAGAACAATCAGGAGGCGATCCTCACGGGCGCGTGCCGAATCGCCGTCGAAATGGGCGGGTTCCGGCTGGCTTGGGTGGGACTGACCGGCGCCGCCGGAGAGCCGCTGAGACTGGCCGCCCACGCGGGCGCATCCCCCGACGCCATGGCGGTGCTCAACGGGATTGTCGACGACCGCCCGCCCCAATGCCCCTGCACCCTCGAGGCCGTGGCGACCGGGAGGCACGCGATCTGCAACGACATCTCCCGCGACACTCCGCACGCGCCGTGGCACGCGGCGGCGGCGCAGCACGGCTACCGGGCCATGGTCTCCCTCCCGTTGCTGATAGCCGAACGGCCCGTCGGCGTCTTCAACCTGTACGCCGACCAGGAAGGCTTCTTCGATGCCGACGAGTTGCAGTTGCTCGACGGACTCGCGACCGACATCGGGTTCGCCCTCGACGTCAGCCAGCGGGAGACCGAGCGACAACGCGCCGTCGATCGGCTGCGGGACAGCGAGGAACGTTTCCGTGAACTCGCGGAAACCATCCAGGAAGTCTTCTGCATGACCGATCCCGCGACGAACCGGATCCTCTACATCAGCCCCGCCTATGAGAAAATCTGGGGCCGCACCTGCGCCAGCCTTTATCAGGCTCCACAGACCTGGCTGGAGGCGGTCCATCCCGACGACCGCTCGGGCGTCCAGCACGCGACGGCGACCCAACTCACGGCGGGCGACTTCGATGAAACCTATCGGATCCTCCGACCGGACGGAACGCTGCGCTGGGTTCACGACCGCCGATTTCCCGTTCGCGACCCGGCGGGCGAAGTCATACGGATCGTCGGCGCCACCGAAGACGTCACGAATCGGCGACAACTCGAGGAGCAATTCCGCCGGGCTCAGAAAATGGAAGCCATCGGCCAGCTCGCCGGCGGCATCGCCCACGACTTCAACAACATCCTGGCCGCGATCCTCGGCAATACAGAACTGGCCTGCGCGGAAACCCGGGACGGGGATCCCGCCCGGGTGAACCTCGACGAAATCAAGAAGGCGAGTATCCGCGCCAAGAGCCTGGTTCAACAGATCCTCGCCTTCAGCCGCCAGCAGCCCCAGGAACGGCGCGTCACCGATCTGGGCCCGATCGTTCACGAGACGGTGAAATTCCTGCGCGCGACCATTCCCTCGATCGTGGAACTCGTGATCTCGATTGATGCGGCCACTCCCGGTGTGCTCGCCGATCCAACGCAGATCCATCAGGTGATCGCCAATCTCTGCACGAACGCCTGGCATGCCCTCGATGACCAGCCCGGCCGCATCGAAGTCAGGCTTGAATCCTTCAATCTCGATAGCGTGGCCGCGAGCCGACTTGCCGGCCTGAAGTCGGGCCGCGTCGTCTGCCTTTCCGTCACCGACATGGGCAAGGGCATGGACACGGTCACCCTTGAACGTGTCTTTGATCCGTTCTTCACGACGAAGGAACCAGGCAAAGGCACCGGCCTGGGTCTCTCCGTCGTGCACGGCATTGTCGAGGGACACGACGGGGCGATCACCGTCAGCAGCCGGCCGGGCGAGGGCACGAAGTTCCAGGTGTATTTTCCCGCCGCCGTCCCTGCCGGAATCCCCTCCCCGACGGCGTCGAAGGCTCTGGGTACCGGCAAAGGCCAGCACATCCTCTTCCTCGACGACGAGGAGTCCCTCGTGTTGCTGGCCAAGCGGGTCGTGGAGCGGCTTGGCTACCGTGTCACTGCATTTACCCGTTCGACGGATGCCGTCCGAACCTTCCGTGAGGATCCGGCTCGATTCGACCTCATCATCACGGACCTCTACATGCCCGGCGCCTCCGGACTCCATATCGCCAGTGAACTTCTCAAGCTGCGGCCCGGCCTGCCCGTCATGCTCTGCTCCGGCCATGTCACCGACGAGCTCCGCCAGCGGGCCCGCGATGCGGGAATCAGCGAAGTCCTTCACAAGCCCAACACGATGGAGGAACTGAGCGAAGCCATCCACCGCCTCCTCAATAGAGCCTCGAGGGCTTGAATGCGGGCCCGACGGAATCGCGCACTCGGTCGACTCCCTGCCTGCGCCACACCGGGACCCTCTCCTTCAACCTCTCGAACGAGCGTGGACTTCACGGATCAAGACTCGCCCGGGACCGGTCGTCGCGTCAGGATTTCGTTCCAATGTCCCATTCCCCGGAGTCCCCGCCGCCCGCGCCGCCTGATCGACGCAGGACCCCGGGAGTCGTGGTGTTCGCCCACGTGCCTCCGCCCCATCATGGGCAAAGCTACGCCGTGCAGCTTCTGGTCGAACGCCTGAAGGCTCCCCATCCGGAGCCGGGCCGCGAATTGCGGCTCTTTCACGTGGACGCCCGTCTTTCGGACGACATCGAAGCCATCGGCCGCTTTCAACCCAGGAAGGTCCTGCGGCTTCTTCGTTATTGCTTCCAGGCGATCGGGCATCGGCTCCGGAACCGCGTCCGCGTGCTTTATTACATTCCGGCTGCCCCCATGCGTTCGGCCGTCTTTCGGGATTGGCTTGTCCTCGCCCTGTGCCGACCCGTCTTCTCACACATCGTTTTTCATTGGGAAGCGGCGGGTCTCGGGGAATGGCTCGCGACCTCCGCCAAACCCTGGGAACGCGCCATCACCCACTTCTTGCTCGACCGCCACTCCCTGAGCGTCGTTCTGGCAGAACACGGTCGTGCGGACGCCAACGCTCTGAGGGCCCGGAATGTGGTCGTCGTTCCGAATGGCATTCCGGATCCATGCGCGGATTTCGACATCCGCCTCGCGCCCATTCGTGCCGCGCGAAGGCTGGACTTCGCCGCCCGGGCTCGGGGGGAGAAACCGGGGGGGACCCCTGCCCTTTTCCGGGCGCTGTTCCTGAGTCTCTGCATCCCCGAGAAGGGCTTGTTCGATGCCATCAAGGCGGTGGCCCTCGCCAATGCCGAATGCGAACGACGTTCCGTCCCCGTGCGGATCCAACTCACCGTGGCCGGGAAATTCTGGAAGCATGAGGACCGCGTGCGCTTTGGAGCCCGATGTGACGAAGCCGATCTCCAGATTCACGGCGCATTGCCCGCCGATCCCGCCGCAACACTCCCCGCGGTGCTCTATCGCGGATTCGTGACGAACGAGGAAAAGTCGGCCCTCTTCGAGGCGTCGGATGTCTTTCTTTTTCCCAGTTACTACCCGGCCGAATCCTTCGGCCTTGCGCTGGCTGAGGCGATGGCGTTTGGCCTGCCGATTATCGCCACACGCTGGCGGCACATTCCCGAGATGTTCCCCGACGGCTACCCGTTCCTCGTGAACCCTCAATCACCCGGACAGATCGCCGAGGCCCTGATTCGCCTTCTGGATTGTGCGCCGTCTGAATCCCTCCGGCCCCGGTTTTTGGAGCGCTTCACGGACCGCGCCTACGCTGAGGGAATACGGAACGCCCTACTCAGCCTCGACGGTCAGGATGGGATCGACGGGCCTCGTGGAAGGCGCGACACACGCAAGGGAACTCACGGGGCGGGCCTTAAATGAAAAACGCGCACCGGAGTGCGCGCTTCCTGAAATCCAATCCCTGTGGGGAAACGTGATGTTCGTCTCAGCTTCGACGTGAGCGTCGGGCGAACCACGTCCCCGCGCCCACGAGGGCAAGGGAGATCGCCGAGATTACCGTCGAGGTTTCCGGGATAACCGGCGGCGGGTCGTCGCGGGTGGTGAAGCCGGTGTAGACCACATCGCCCTGCGAATAGTTGTAGAACCCGAAGCTTCCGGAGAGGTAGGTGTTGTCGTTCACAACCCAATGCTCCAGAACGTTCGCCCCTTCCTTCACCGTGATCGAAAAGGCACCCGCTCCCGAGAAATTGAGGCTGAATTCATACTCGATGAATTCGTCCCAGGCGATCGTGTTGTGCCGCAGCACATCCACATTGGCGCTCCCGGCCGAGGGCCAAAGGTCGGTTGCCGTGGGGTCGCCGCCCGCCGGGATTTCAACCACCTTCAGACTCATGCCCCGTTCCGCAAAGCCGGCGTAGTAGTTCTGGTCCGATTGTTTCCAATCAAAAAGGTAATACTCGCCGCGGCCCTGGTAGCCGAACACGAAGCCCATGTAATCGTTGTCGGAAGACGTGTCGACCCGCCACTTACCGTTGATCAAGAGTTCGCCCACGCTGAAGTCGCTCAGCAGGATGGACGCATCCGCGTTGACCGACTGGGTCGCTACCGTGTTTCCGACACTCAGACCCCAGTTGGCGTTGGGTTGATCGTTGAATTCATACTGAACAACCGACCATAGGCTCAGATCGACGGGTAGAGTGGCGGCATGAGACACGCTGGCGCCCACAGTGCCAAGGGAGATTAAGGCGATGCCCGCGAGGGACTTGAAGGGTGGCAAGATGGGTTTCATAGAAAATACTTATAGAGTGGCTGCGTAGGTAGAGCTCTATATGAACCAACTCCCTCAGGTCAATAACAAAAATAAATTAATAGCCCTCTGAGAATTGGAAGGGGCCCC
>JBBQIU010000062.1:0-9198 GCA_038325245.1 Verrucomicrobiota bacterium | reverse complement strand
AACGTTTTCCAAGGACTGGACACGTATTGGGGCCATGAACCGTACGATGGAGGGCGCCGCTCTGTCGGCGCCGAGGATTGGGTTGGGGCTAGAGTTCGACAGGTTCCGACGGAGCGGAACCCTCCAGGGCGGCTTCGGTTCATGGGGAGGGGAGACCTCCGAATTGCAGACGGGTGTTCATACCATGAACCTCGAAATCGTAAGTCGTTGGAAAACAACGGAACGATTCCACGCTTCATGGCAAGCGACCACGGTCTCGTAAGCCTTTGGTTCATGAACGGTCCATCCCAACACCCCTGACTTCTGGATACGTGGTCGCAAGGGACGGAAACGGCGTCAAGGACTTGGGGGCGGCGACACCCTCCGGGCAGGTCGCGAGTGCCACTGAAGTGTCCGTGCAGATTCGGTCTCTCTCGGTTCCCTCTCTGCGCTCTCTGCGTTCCCTGTGGCCGAAACCCAAACGGGCAGGTCAGAAACGTGAACGCGACGAACACGAGCGCCGGAAGGGGAGGGATTTGCCACAAAGAACGCAGGGAACGCAGTGAATCGGAAGGACAGGATCGCCTTCCCAGGTTCACCCATCCCCCTAAGGGCGAAAAACGGGCGAGGCGTGTTTCTGGGAATCCATCACCTCCCTCCTCCGCAATCTGTTATCCGTAATGAAGGATGCGTCCTTTCCTCCCGGCAGGAATCGTTCCGCTCAAGGCCTCCCACGACGCGCGATGAAAGGGCGGGCCTGGGCATCGTTCTGCATGGTGCCATGCAGTTCCCCAGCTTTGACCTCCGCGACAAACCGGGTGGTCGCCGGACCCTCCGCAAATTGCGGATGATGCTCCGTCATGAAAGTAACGCGACCGCCTTCAAGACGACCCTCACGAATGCCGCCCGACCCCGTCGGATACTCCACCGTACCGACCACCTGCTCTCCGAGGATCCGCAGGTCCAGGATCACGTTGAACGTTCGATTGCCCGAATCGGTGACTTCCGCGATCCAACGGCCCGTGAGGTCCGGAGTCGGCTCCGGCCGTGATGCCTGCCACACGCCCCAGATCCCCGCGACAAGGAGTATTCCTGCGCCGCCGATGACGAGACGCCGAGAGAAGGGGCGTGCTTGTGCGGGAACTCCCTTGCTGCGCAAATGACGCTCAATCGCCTGGATCAGATCCCGGGTTTCCGCATCAAAGCGCGTATCACGGATCTCCAGAGCCTGAAGTCTCACCAGGCCCCGGATCGCGTCCGGCAGGCTGTTCGCGCCCGGCATTCCGGCGCCTTCCACCAAAACGGGAATAACCGGAATGCCCCTCTCCAGGGCGGCGGTGATTTCGGCGCGGACGAAATCCAATGGATCGTCCACCCGGCGCTTTCCGGCGGAATCGGTCGCAGAAAGCCATTGGTCCCCGATCAGAGCGATCAGGACGTCGCACGAGCCGATCCTCTGCGTGATCGCATGGGCGAAATCCTCTCCGGGCTGGATGGTATCGACGTCCATGAACACCTGATCGCGTCCGAAATGGTCGGCGAGGCGATCGAACAACCGCCCGGCATGGCCGGCGGTGTCGGCACGGCGATAGCTGAGGAAGATCATGATCGGTTGGGTGCCGCGTCGAAGCGTAAGCCGCGACGACCGTTTCGGCCATCCCCATCCTGTTGACAGCGAGCCCCGGGGAAGCGGCATGGTCGGGGGAGGCAATGGGAGGCAATGGGGTCAAGTCCAGACATACAACAAACGCGGCCCCCTTGTCTGAGGAGTTCACGGAGGGGGACCCACGGTCCGCAGAACGTCTGGTAAGTGCGACTGCTCGTCGGCAGCGGGGCGGTGTAGCCAGGAAATCCCCGGGCGTCATCGAAGGGCTTCGCCAGAACGTCGAGGACGCACGGGGTCAAACATGAACTATGGACAATGTGCGTGAAGGTAACGTGCGAAGTCTCCAGCGAGGAGAATACTTGCGCACTCTGACGTTCCGCAGCTCTTCCCGTGCAACGCGCCCTTGGCATGAGAAGACTCAAGCTTTGAGGTCATGTCGGTCCCTCCCGAGCCTTTCCGAGAATGTAAAATGGCAACCTTTGACCCCATGGGCCTCCCATCGCTACCCCTCCGCCACGCCGACCGCAGGTGGAATCCTTCACGAGCGGTCCTTTCGTTCCACGAAACGCCTCCCCATTTTCATCGTGACATCCCCGCGACATTCTCAATTTTCACGTCGGCGCCAACACTGCTCTGGACAGCGCCGCTTGAGTTGACTATTTCCTGGACTTGTTGACCCTGCCTCCGCTGAAAACTGGAAAATCCGGCCAGTCGGGGGATGGTCCATCTCCACCCAATTCTATGAACCCATCCCTTACCTCGTTGTATGTTTTTCGTCTGCTACCGCTCCTCCTGCTTGGGTTGCTGACCTGGTCGGCCCCGACTCCCCGAGTTCAGGCCCAGGAACAACCGAAACCGGGTCCGGAACATCGGAAGATGGAGATGTACGTCGGCAAATGGACCTACCAAGGGAGCGGTGACGCCACTCCGTTCGGACCAGCAGGGAAGTTCAAGGGCAAGGCGACCAATCGATTGGTGTTGGGCGGATTTTTCCTCGAAAGCCGCGACGAAGATACCGGCGACAGTGGCTACATCTTTCAGTCGATCGGTTTTCGAGGGTACGATCCCGTGAACAGGACGTACTTCGGAATTGGTTTCGAGAACGATGGTCGGGAGACCTCCGCTACCGCTACCTTGAACGGCAACACTTGGACCTCCGTCGGAGTGCGCAAGGACGCAAAGGGGATTTCCTATAAGACTCGAAACGTGGAAACCTACTTACCTGACGGGAAGACCAGCACGTGGGTCGCGGAGTATTCGTCGGACGACGGCAAGACGTGGCTCCCGCTCTGGAAAGGCACTTCGAAGCGGGTGGGCAAGTAACTTCGCAGCCCAGTCACGGCGGTCGGTGGGTGCGCTTTTCCGTGGGGGGGCCAGGAATGGTGTTACAATTTCGACGCATAGCCGGCACCATGCCGAATCGTCATGTTCACGCAAAATCACGTGAGGAAAGCCTAAGCAATCCAGCATAGTGGGTTTCCGATGCTACGAGATTCACCCGAATTTGGAGCATCGGACCTTTCCATCAACTGACTTGTTCACTATGCAATCCGCCCCATTCCAAATTCCCGCCCTGCTTTCGATGCTCCCGTTTCTGGCCGTGGTTTCGTCACATGCCCAAGTTACGGGACCGAGTTCGAGCAAGGATCCGTACCTTCTGCCCAGCCAGTCGTACCTGAAGACGACGTCAATCCTGTCGGTTGGAGACAGCGTCAACAACAAGCCCGATGGCACTCCTTACCGCATGGTGGGCATTCCGGACGGTCTGGGTGCCTATGACAACGGAAACGGGACGTTCACGGTGCTGATGAACCATGAGTTGGGCTCGGCGGCCGGAATTACGCGTGCGCACGGTGGCACGGGCTCATTCATTTCGAAGTGGACGATCGACAGCTCAACTTTCGAGGTGACGTCTGGCAGCGACCTGATCCAGTCGGTGCAGCTATGGAATGGAGGCGGTTGGACTGAGACCGCGAATGCCCGGATCGGTCGTCTCTGCTCGGCGGATCTTCCAGCGCCGAGTGCGTTCTACAATGCGGCGACGGGGCTGGGGACGACGGAGCGCATTTTCATGAACGGAGAAGAAGTGGGTGCGGAAGGCCGGGCCTTCGGCACCGTGGTCGACAGCGGTGTGGCCTATGAGCTGCCGTCGCTGGGCAAGTTCAGCTGGGAGAATTCCATGGCGAACCCCGGCTCGGGCGACATCACGCTCGTCGCAGGCACGGACGATTCGACGCCAGGCCAAGTGTATTTCTATCAGGGCACGAAGCAAGCGGCGGGCAATCCGGTGGAGCAGGCCGGCCTTTCGGGCGGCAACCTGTGGGGTTTGAAGGTTCCGGGAACGCCGATTGAGTCTCGCGCGGGTGGTCTCGATGGCACCCCTGCCGTGGGCGAGAAGATCGCGGTGGAGTTCTACAACAAGGGCGATGTCACCGGGCAGAACGGGGCGCAGCTTCAAGCCGACAGCGTGGCCAACGGGATCACGGAGTTCTTGCGTCCCGAAGACGGCGCGTGGAATCCGCTGGATCCGACGGAGTTCTACTTCGTGACCACGGATCGGTTTGACACGATCAAGACCGACACAGGCGCCCAGGCGGGCCGCAGCCGGCTGTGGAAGCTCGACATCGCGGACATCGCGGACCTGTCGATGGGCGGGGAGATTTCGATGTTGTTGGACGGCACGGAAGCGCAGCAAATGCTGGACAACATGACGGTCACGACGGACGGCCTGATCCTGCTTCAGGAGGATCCGGGTGGTCAGGATTATCTTTCCAAGGTCTGGGCCTATGATCTCTCGACGGGTGCGTTGCTGGAGTACGCGCAGCATACCGCGAAGTATTTCGGTATCGGCGCTCCGGAGTTCCTCACCCGCGATGAGGAGTCGTCCGGGATCATTGACATTACCGACATCGTCGGAATCGGTTCCGCGCGCCGCACCTACCTGGCGGACGTCCAAGCCCACTACGGCATCGCGGGCGAACTGGTCGAAGGCGGTCAGCTTCTGGTCATCCAGGCGGTTCCCGAGGCGTCCACCTGGATGGGTGGCGGGCTGATCGCGGCGGCGGCGGGAACGTTTGTCCTGCGCCGGCGTTTCGCTCGCGCGTGAGATTGGGCGACAGAACATCCCACCTCAGTCCTACAGTAACGGGGCGCGGGAATCCGGAGACTCGTAACACGCACCTTCTGAGTCAACGGAACCCTCGCCCCCTTTCCTTCATGAAGACAAAGACAATCCTGTCTCACGCCGGAATAGCACTTGCCGGCATCCTCGGAGTGGTTTCGGCATCGGGTGCCGTCGTATGGAATGAGACGGCGCATGGCGATCTGTCGGACGACAACCTAGTTCCCACGGCACTTTCATTCGGCATAGGGGAGAATTCGGTGCAAGGACAGATGGGTCGGGATGACGTCATTTTTCCGATCGATCGGGACATATTTACGGTGACCCTATCCGCGGGGCAGCAGCTCACGTCGATCCGGGTCGACTCACTGACGGGCGCGGGCGGGGCGGGTTCGTTTTATGCCATCGGCCCCGGGACGCAGATCAGCATCAGCAATCCTGCTGGGCATCTGAGCAACACGCTGGTGAATCAGACGGGCGAGCTGCTGGACGACCTGATCAACAATCCCTATCAGGGCGGCACGGGAATCTCCGGGCCCCTGGGACCGGGGACGTACACCTTCTGGCTCCAAGAGACCTCAGCCGAGATCGGCTACTCGATGACCTATACGGTGGTCCCGGAACCGGATGCTATCGGGGTTGTGGTGGCTGGGTTGTGCGGGTTGGTTGCGGCCTGGCGTCGGCGTCGGCGCTGATGGCGGGGCGTCTACCTGGAGGAGAAGCAGCACAGGGCGGCTTCGGCTCGGATCAGGAGGCGGTTCCGCGCAGGACCGGGGTGGCCATGGTTTCGGGGAGGCAATGGGGTCAAGTCCAGACATACAACAAACTCGGCCCCCTTGTCTGAGGAGTTCACGGATGGAGACTCACGTTCCGCAGAACGTCTGGTAAGTACGGTCGCTCGTCGGCGGCGGGGCGGTATAGCCGGGAAATCCCCAGGCGTCATCGAAGGGCTTCGCCAGAACGTCGAGAAGGCGTCGCATCACGCTTAGGTCGCCGCGGGTGGTGGCCGCCTCCAGGGCCTCCTCAACCTTGTGGTTGCGCGGGATAACTTAGGGATTGTGTCGCCGCATCCTCTCTGTCACCTCGGCGGGTGTCTGGGGTTGCCGGGCCAACCGCGCCTTCCACAGTGTTTGCCATGCCTGGAATTCGGAATCCTGCTTCTGACCGGCTTCGTCCAGCGTCCCGTCTGACAACGCGCGAAAGTTGTTCGTGAAGTCACGATGTTCGCGATGCATCCAGGCCAGCAGTGTCTCCACCAGAGCGACATCCTCCCGCTCCTCGGTGAACGGCCCAAGCTTCGAGCGCATCCCGGCCAGCCAGTGGCGCTGGAACTCCGTTGTGAAGGACTGGATCACGCCGTTCGCGCGCTACACGGCCACTTTCTCGTCCGGATGAATCAACGGCAGCATCGCCTCGGCGAGTCGGGTCAGGTTCCATTGAGCGATGCGGGGCTGGTTTCCGTAGGCATACCGTCCATGGCGATCGATGGAACTGAACACGGTGCCGGGATCGTAGGTATCCATGAACGCGCATGGGCCGTAATCGATGGTCTCGCCCGAGAGCGCCATGGATGAATCCGACCAACTGCCATTGCGCCACGAGCGCCGCCTGGCGCTTCACCACGGCCTCGAACATCGCAAGGCAAGGCTCCTCCACTCCAACGCACTCCGGGTAGTGGCGCCTCATCGTGTGGTCGGCCAGGGCTTGCAGCGTCTCGTGGTCACCCAGGGCCGCCGCCTATTCGAAGGCGCCAACGCGGATGTGGCTGGCCGCGATGCGGGTGAGGACCGCTCCCTGCAAGGGTTGTTCGCGCATCACCACCTCGCCGGTCGTCGCCACCGCCAGGCTCCGCCTGGTTGGAATGCCGAAGGCCTGCATTGCCTCGCTGACGACATACTCCCGCAGCATGGGGCCCAGGGCGGCTCGACCGTCGCCGCGCCGTGAGAAGGGGGTCGGGCCTGAGCCCTTGAGTTGAACGTCAAATCGCCCGCCGTCGGGGGTCAACTGTTCGCCGAGCAGGATGGCGCGTCCGTCCCCGAGAGGCGTGAAGTGGAACCCTAGCCTCAACCCAATTCTCGGCGCCGACGGAGCGGCGCCCTCCATCGCACGGTTCATGGCCGCAATACGTATCTAATTCTTGGTTGATCTCCCGATTTGGCAGCGAAGATCAGGGGGGGCAGATTAGGATTAAGATTAGGATTAAGATTAAGAATACGAGGGAGATTCACAGATCACCAACAGCTCGGGGATGCACCCCTTCACATCCCCCTCCCCCGCGCGCTTGCCCCCCGTTCCCACTCTGGTATCCACCTCGCTCATCGTGTTCCTACTCCCCCGACTCGCCGCCCTGTTCGCCTGCGCGTCCGGCGCCTTCGCCCAACCCGCCGCCCACTGGCCCCAGTTCCGCGGCCCGAACGGCCAGGGCTTCTCCCCCTCGGCCCGGCCTCCCGTTCACTTCGGGCTCAACACCAACCTCGCCTGGCGCGTCCCGGTCGCGCCCGCCCACTCCTCCCCGGTGATCTGGGACCACTCCCTCTTCCTCACCACCTTTCAGACGGGCCATCTCGCCGTCGTTACGTTCGATCGACACAACGGTACCTCCCGCTGGCATTGGTCCGTTCCCGCCGGTCCGATCCGGGATGTCCACGCCGCCAGCAACCCCGCCGCACCCTCGCCCGCGGCGGATGCGGCCCGCGTCTTTGCCTACTTCGGCTCCTGGGGCCTCGTCGCCCTCCATCACGACGGTAGCGAAGCCTGGCGCCACCCCATGCCCCCGCCCCGCAATCGCTATGGCATGGCCACCTCGCCCATCGTCCACGACGGACGCGTCATCCTCGTCCTCGACGCCGATGACCTCCAATCCCGCATCGTCGCCTTCTCTGCCGAGACGGGCGAAATTGCCTGGCAAACCGATCGCCCAGGCCAGCGCGCGACGTGGTCCACTCCCGCCATCTGGTCGTTACCTCTTTCCAATCCCGGCCAACCCGCGGAACTGATTGTCCTCAGTGCGCTTCGCCTCGCTGCTTACGACGTCCGCAATGGAAAGGAACGTTGGTCCGTCGACGGCTTTCCCCAGGAGACCGTCTCCGTTCCCGCCATTGGCCGATCCCTCGTCTACGCCGGCGCCGCGGCGTTGGGCGGACGCGGGAACGAAACCTACGACGCCATGGGCTGGCAACAACTGGCCGCTTTCGATCGGAGCGGCGATCAACTCGTTCAACTCGCCGAGATTCCCGAAGCCTTCCGCATGGTGCTGCGTCCCGACCTTCCCACGGAACACCCGGGCTACGCCGTCCCGTTCCCCTTCAAGCGCGACTTCAAAAGCCGCGACCTCGACCAGAACGGCGCCCTGAGCGAAGCCGAATGGAACCAAAGCGTCGGGAAATGGGAAGCCTCCAGCCGCCCTGTCCTGATGGCCGTCCGACCCGGAAACATCGAACCGCCTGATGCCGACCGGGTCGCCTGGAAAACCGCGCGGGGCCTTCCCGAAATGCCATCCATCGTGCTCGCCCCGGAGGACGACAGGCTTTTCTTCGTCCGCGATGGCGGCCTGCTCACTTGCCTCGATGCCAACGATGGACGCCTGATTTACCAGGAACGCGTCGGCGCCGCCGGACAGTACAGTGCGTCCCCGATCACAGCGGACGGACACCTTTACCTCTCCTCCGTCGCCGGAGTCGTCACCATCGTCGATGCTCGGGCCGATGAACTGCGAATCATCGCCCGGACCGAACTCCGGGAACCCATCCACGCCACGCCCGCCCTGGCTGAAGGCGCCCTCTACATCCGGACTGCCGAACACCTCGTCGCCTTCCGCCGAACGGAACCGTAAGCATCCGAGGAGCAACGCGGACAGCACCAGATCCCTTGCGACTGCCCCCGATCATCGAGCGCGAACTCCGGACTGCCTCCCGGCGGGGTTTGACCTACTGGACCCGCCTTGGAGCCGCCGCCGCCGCCATGGGCGTCGCGATGCCCTTATTCATTGTCATGGAGTTCGGCGGCGGCTTTGGCGCTTCGCCTTCGCAGGTGGGGCAGCCCCTTTTCATGTTCTTTGCTGCGGTCGCCTTCTTCGCCTCCATGGCCGCCGGCTGGTTCTTCGCCGTCGACGCGATCGCCCACGAACGCCGTGAAGGGACGTTGGAGCTGCTCTTCCTGGCGCCCCTGCGCCCCCGGGACGTCGTCCTGGGCAAACTCGTCGCTGTCACCTGGCGTGGCGCTCAGTGGGTGCTTTCCGCTGCCCCCCTCTTCGCCCTGCCCATCCTCCTCGGCGGCGTTCGGGGCTCCGATTTCGTCACTCTCGCCTGCCTGATCGGCAACACCTTGCTCTGGTCGATGGCCACCTGCCTTTGCGCCTCGTCACGCGCCACGACCATCTTCGAGGCCCTGGTCGGCGCTGTGATCCTTCAAGCCGCCTTCTTTGCCGTTCCCTTCCTCGTCGATCTGGGGATCGCCGGCAGGGATTTCTCACGCTTCGAAGCCCGGGTCTCCT
>JBBQIU010000061.1:0-9216 GCA_038325245.1 Verrucomicrobiota bacterium | reverse complement strand
ATGGCTTCCAGCTTGGCCGTGGCCGGGTCGATCGGGGCGTTGATCGTGATCCATGTGTTGCCTGCGGAAGCCGGAATCGACTGGCCACCCAGCCACGTCTGCGTGAAATCCGAGTTGCGAAGCCCGTACTCCAGGTAACCGTGGTCGCCCCCGGCCGTTACGGGCGACGTGGCGTCCCAGCGAATCTGGAATGTCAGATTGGTGTACTGCGTGCCGTCAACCGTCGGATCCAGGAATGACCCCTGCGCCGCGAACTGGTTGTCGCCCGCCCACGTCGCAAGGTCGAAGTCGACGATGGCCTTGAGCGATCCCGAGTTCGCGTTGGCCGCCGCATCCACGGATGGGTCGAACTCGTACGCCTGGGGGGCATTGCCCCACCAGCGCGACCAGCGGAAAGCGTCTTCCTCGGTGTCGAAACCGGCGACGACATAATTCTCTTGGGCGGATGCCGTGGGGACCGCTCCAAGCAGGGCAAGCAGGGCGATTCCAGCGGCGACTGGGGACTTCTTCGTGAACTGGTTCATCTTGTGAATTCCAATTTCTGATGCGCGGGACCCGGATGAATCCCACGCACCATTGTCATTGTTACTGATCAATCCATGCCACCGAGGCCGGGTCCTGACAACTTATCCGTGGCACAATGGCTGGCGCGAAGAGACGCGTCCTTCAATATGGATAGCGGATTGAGGCGGAAGGGGATGATAGACTCCCAGAAAGACGCCTCGCCCGTTTTTCGCCCTTCGAGGGATGTGTGAACCTGGGAAAGCGATCCTGTCCTTCCGATTCTCTGGGTTCCCTGCGTTCTTTGTGGCAAATCCCTCCCCTTCCGGCGCTCATATCCGTCGCGTTCACGGGGGCCTGGAGGCAAACTTCGCCTCATATCCGCCCCTTTCCTCGCCCAAAGAAAGGCGAACAAGTCAACGGGACGGAGTTTCCTTTTCGAACATGCGGCCCTGTGGTTCCGTGTCGCCCGCCATGCTCCGCTTGAACCTGATGCCTCTCGCCCTGATCCCGGCTCTTGGGACTGCCATGCTCGCCCAGGCCAAGGACTGGCCCCACTGGCGCGGTCCCGACCGGAATGGCATTTCCACCGAGTCCCAGTGGCTTCACGAATGGCCGGCCGACGGGCCCAAGGTCGCGTGGAAGGCCAACGTTGGATTGGGCTTCTCCTCGTTCGTCGTGGCCGACACCCGAGCGTTCACCCTGGGTCATGAGGACGAACAGGATACCGTCTTCTGTTTCGACGCCCCAACGGGCCGGGTGCTTTGGAAGCACTCCTACCCCGCCGAACTGGGCGACAAATACTTCGACGGGGGCACCACCGGCACCCCGGTTGTGGATGGCGAACAAGTCTACGTCCTCAGTCGCTGGGGCGACCTCCTCTCCCTCGCCGCGCGCGACGGAAAGGTGCTGTGGTCGAAGAACATCCAGACGGAGACCGGCGCCCGACTGCCGGACTGGGGTTTCACCGGCGCCCCGTTTGTCCAGGGGGACCGCCTGTTTCTGAACGTCGGCGAGGCCGGCGTCGCTCTCGACAAGAAAACCGGCAAGGTCCTGTGGAGTTCGGGCAAGAAGGATGCCGGATACTCGACGCCCCTTCCCTTCACGGAGGGCGGCTCGGAACTCGCCGTTTTCAGCTCGGGCGCGGCCTACTCCGCCGTGCGACTCCACGACGGAAAGGTCGCCTGGACCATCCCGTGGCTGACCCAGTACGGCGTGAACGCCGCCGACCCCATCCTTCACGACGGCCACGTCTTCCTATCGACCGGCTACGGCAAGGGTTCCGGCCTTTTCAAGCCTGGCAGCGGCTCGTCCGAGCCATTGTGGAAGTCGAAGGTTCTGGCGACGCAGATGAGCCCCGCCGTGCTGTTCGAGGGACATCTTTACGGGACGTCCGGCGACACGACCACCCAGGCGGCGTTGAAGTGCGTCGAGTTCTCCACCGGACGTGAGAAGTGGTCGCAGGCCAATTTCGGATCCGGCGGCGTCATCATCGCCGACGGCCGTCTCATCGCCCTGAACGGAACGGGTGAACTGCTGACCGCGCCCGCGACGCCGGCCGGACTCAAACCCACGGCGCGCGCCCAGGTGCTCGGCGGGAAGACCTGGACCGCCCCGGTCCTCGCCAACGGCTTCATCTTCTGTCGAAACTCCCGCGGTGACATTGCGTGCCTGGACGTGCGGGGACGCTGAACCGGCTGGAACCAGACCCGAGGAGACCCGCACCGATCGAGTCCAAACGCCCCGGCCCCCCCGCCCCCATCCCATGATGAGCTCGAACCCCTTGTTTTCTCGCCGGCGGTTCCTCCGCACCACCGGGCTCGTCGGCGCGGTCGCGATGGCGGCCCCGTATATCCGCGCCGCGGACCCCACACGGAAGTACCGCACGGCGCTGATCGGCTGCGGATGGTGGGGCAAGAATATCCTGAGGGAAGCCATCGCCAGCGAGCGGGTGAAAGTCGTCGGCCTCTGCGACGTGGACAGATCCACCCGCGACGTGGCCGCGGAACAGGTCAAAGACCTCAACAGCGACGACCCGAAGAAGTACAACGACTACCGCGAACTCCTGGAGAAGGAGAAGCCCGAGCTTGTCCTCATCGCCACTCCGGACCACTGGCACGCGATGCAGACCATTGCCGCCGTGCAGGCCGGGGCGCACGTCTTCGTGGAGAAACCCACCGGCCACACCGTCAACGAAAGCCGTGCCATGCTGCACGCCGCCCGCGCCAGCGGCCGCGTCGTTCAGGTCGGACTCCACCGCCGCATCGGACCGCACCACGTCAGCGCGATGAAATTCCTCAAATCCGGCGGCGCAGGGGACGTCGGCATGGTCCGAATTTTCGCCCATGGCGGGGGCGGCCGCGAACGCCCCTCCGCCAACATGGAACCGCCGGAAGGGATGGACTGGAACCTCTGGTGCGGACCCGCGCCCCTGCGGCCGTTCAACAAGAAGCTTCACCCCGGCGGTTGGCGGAACTTCCTCGACTACGCCAACGGCCAGCTCGGCGACTGGGGGGTGCACTGGCTCGATCAGGTGCTCTGGTGGAGCGAGGAGCGGTATCCGAAGCGGGTCTATTGCACTGGAAGCCGGCCCGTCGTGGGACCCGCCATTCTCAACGATCGCGAACAGACCACCGACGCCCCGGATCATCAGGTGGCGGTCTACGCCTTCGAACGCTTCACCTGCGTCTGGGAGCACCGCCGGTTCGGGGGAACCCGGTCCGAGAAGCACGGCATTGGCGCTTATTTTTACGGCACGAAGGGAACGCTTCACATCGGCTGGCAAGACGGTTGGACCTTCCATCCCTCCAATGCCAATGGGGACGTGGCGCACGAGGATGCCCAGCTTCAGCAACCCGACGGGCATAATCTGAAACTGCTCTGGGCCGACTTCATCGCTGCCATCGAGGACGGTCGGATGACCGTGGCCAACATCGAGATCGGCCACCGCTCCTCGGTGCTTCCGTTGCTGGGGATGATCTCCTGGCGCACCGGCCGCAGCCTTGAGTGGGACGGCGAAAAGGAGCAAATCGTCGGCGACCCGGAGGCGAGCCGTCTGTTGAGCCGGCCCTATCGTGCACCATGGGTGTACCCCGAAACGCCGGCTTGAACGTGAGGTCTTCCCGTGAACCGAAGCCGCCCTGGAGGGTTCCGCTCCGTCGGAACCTGTTGGACTCTAGCCCCAACCCAATCCTCGGCGCCGACGGAGCGGCGCCCTCCATCGCGCGGTTCATGGTCCCAATACGTGTCCAATTCTTGGAAAGCGTCGCTCTTCATGACCCATCACTTCGCTGCGATGACCACAGCCTACTCCGTATTCGCCCATCTCAACGTCGAGAAGACCGCGCTGTATCGCGGGATTCTCGACGTGTTTGTCGCGGAGCGCGCCCGGTTCGCCATCGCCCTGAGGCCCGCGGAAATCGCGAGCGCTGTGGCGCGGCGCGGCGGTCTCGAAACGCCGCTGTCTGAAGTCGAAAACGCCCTGCGGCAACTGAAGGAGTGGGGCAACCTCGACGACGCCCCGGACACGGCCGAGGCCGCCACGCTGGAGGAATTTTACCGGGACCGGCGCCTGTACCAGCTCAGCGCATCCGGGGAAGCCGCAGAGCATGCGTTGGCCGTCTTCGACGAGCACCTCCACCGCCCCGGCGAGCTCCAGACGACAGCCCTGCATGACATCCTCCAGCTCCTCGACAGCCTGCCGCCCTTGCAGGCCCAGGATCCACCCGACGACGCCAAGCTCCACCTCGCGCTGTCGTCGCTGTCGTCCCGCTTCGAGGAATTGACGTCGCGCGCGCAATCGTTCATGCGCGGGCTTCAGCGGACCGTGGACTTATATGGGATCTCCATGGAGGCCTTTCTGGCGTACAAGGAACGCCTCATCGAGTACCTCGAGAAGTTCATCGGCGAACTGGTGGTGGCCACAAACCGCATCGCCGAGGCGTTGCTCCAGATCGAAGCCGGAGGCATCGGCCGTTTGCTGGCCGCGGTGTCCCGCCGCGAGTTGGTGGATGCCATCGACCCGTCACCGGAAAAATTCGAAGCCGCCGAAGTCCGCTGGCGCGAACGTTGGAGCGGGCTGCGGCGGTGGTTCATCGGCGAGGGCGGCCATCCTTCCCAGGCGGAACTGCTCCGGGCCCGCGCGCGCTCCGCGATTCCCGCGCTGCTGACCACCGTGACGCAGATCAACGATCGACGTTCGAGCCGGGCGGATCGCGCGGCGGATTTTTCGACGTTGGCCCGGTGGTTCGCGGAGGCCCCGGATGACGCCGCCGCCCATCGGTTGTGGCGGGCCGCGTTCGCGCTCGCGTCGTCCCGGCACTTGCGGATCAACGAAGAGACCCTCCAAGCCCGCGCCCGGATCTCGGAGTCAACCCGTGCAAGCTGGCTGGAAGCCGTCCCTATGTGGGTCTCACCCCGGCTGCGGCAAACCGGGCGCCACGCCATGCGCGGGGCGGCGCAGCCGACCGTCGATCGCTCCCGCGAAAAGGCCCGGCTCGCGATCCTTGCCAACGAGCAGGCCCTTGAGTTTGCCCGCGTCCGCGAGACCCTTCTCCAACGCGGACGTTGCCGTCTCGCCGACCTTGGACCGCTATCCCGCGGTGAGTTCCGGTATTTTCTCGATCTCATCGCCCGCGCCCTCGCCCGGCGAGGTCCCGCCGGCGGCGTGATCGAGAGCCTGTCGGCCGATGGCACACTCCGGGTTCGGCTTGAGCCGGTGGCGTCCGACCTCTGGGTCACGCTGGAGACCGAGGACGGCGGATTCACCGGGAAAGATCACTGGGTGAGCATCGAACTCGAGTCGGGGATCCGCATCCACGCATGAAACCGACGCACGCAGGATTAACGGCAGGCGTCCCGCCCGGCGGATTCCCCCCGGTTCAGCCTCCCCAGGCGCGGTTTCAAAACCGCGGAGACCACCCATGACTTCCCCTGGAACCTTTGCGAACACGACGCGGCGGGCTCGTCTCGAGCGGTTGCGTGAAGACCTCGACCCACTCGTGGTCGGGGAAATTCGAACCGCCATCCGCGGCTTGCTTCGTCATGCATTGCTCCGGCCCGAGGGCCCGGACAACGAGGCCTACACCCTCGCCCGACGCCATCACGCCTGGATCGCCACGTGGTTTGCCCATTACGCCGATTGGAGCCTGGCCGTGTCGCCCGAGGCCGTGCGGTTGCGCAAGGTGCCCGCTAGGGTCGGCGACGCCACCCGGGGGGCCGTCGAACCCCGCAACGGCGAACCGTTCACCCGCCGCCGCTATGTTCTGCTCTGTCTCGCGCTCGCCGCGCTGGAGAGAAGCGACCGCCAGATCACCCTCGGCCGTCTCGCGGACGCGATCGCCGGCGCCCTTGCCTCGGATCCCGCGCTGGCGGCGGCCGGCATCGCCTGGTCGCTTGAGACGGCCGCCGACCGCCGGGACTTCGTGCATGCAGTGCGGCTGCTGCTGACGCTGGGGGTCCTTCGACGGGTTCAAGGGGATGAAGAACATTTCGTTCACGACCGCGAATCGGATGTGTTGTACGGCGTCGTCCGCCCGATTCTCGCGCAACTGCTGACCACACGGCGCAGCCCGTCCCTCGTGGACGCCGGGGACTTCGAAACCCGGATCGCGGCGCTGGTCACGGACTCGACCATCCCCGACACGCCAGACGCGCGTCATCGGGCCATCCGCACGCACCTGGTCCGACGATTGCTCGACGATCCGGTGCTGTACTACGACGAACTCGACGACGAGACGCGGACCTACCTGGACCGGCAGCGGACGTTTCTGCTGCGTGAGCTGGCGGACACGACCGGGCTCGAGATCGAGGTGCGCTCGGAAGGGATTGCGCTGGCCGACCTGGACGGTGACTGCACGGATCTCGGCCTGCCCGAGGAGGGAACGGAAGGGCATCTCACTATCCTCCTCGCCACCTGGCTGGCGGAAACGCTGCGCAGGGAGCCCAGCCAGACTTTGACGCTCGAAGGCGCGCGCCTTCACACCCTGCGCCTCATTCGAAAACACCGGCACCACTGGCGCCGGGAAGTCGGCGACAAAGGGGCGGAGATCTGGCTGACGGAGGTCGTGCTTCAGAACCTCGCCGGCCTGGGACTGATCGAACGCCGCGGCGACACCATCGCACCACGCCCCGCCCTCGGCCGGTACGCGCTCCGCGTCACACCAGAGCTCGCCGAGTCGATGGTCACCGGGGACATGTTCGGCGCCCCGTCATGAACCACAACGATCCCATGAACCGCCCGTTCGTAGCGGAAGGCGTCCCGCCTGCCGTAGAGCCGGGCACCTTGCCCGGCGGATGGCTTCCCGGTTCAGGGTCCCAATGTGCGTCAAGGATTCGGAGGTCTCTCCTTCCTATGAATTGTTCCCTCCGCTCATGACCGAAACCCCGGAACTTCTTGTGCCGTCTCCCGCCGCTGGCGTACGCGCCGACAGCCTGCCCGAGCCGGCGCGCGCGGATCGCTGGCAGCCCCTCCGCTGCGGCCTGCTCAACATTTATCGCTACGACTACGAGGAGTTCCGCTTCGAACAGGGCCGGCTCCTGTTGCGAGGCGACAACGGAACCGGCAAGTCCCGCGTTCTGGCACTCCAGCTTCCCTTCCTCCTGGATGGCGACGTCTCCCCGTCCCGGGTCGAACCCGACGGCGATCCGGCCAAGCGCATCGAATGGCACCTCCTCATGGGCCGCTGGCCCGACCGCACCGGCTACACCTGGATCGAATTCGGGCGGATCGCGGCGGATGGCACACGGGAGTTTGTCACCCTCGGCTGTGGAATGCGCGCGGTGGCGGGCCATGCCGGCCTGCATAGCCGCTGGTTCTTCGTCACTCGGAAACGCATTGGCGGAGATCTGTTTCTGCAAAGCTCCGACCACCGACCCCTGGGACGCGACCGCCTGGAACAGGCCCTCGGCGCCCAGGGCAGGGTGCATACCAACGCGGAGGAGTATCGCCGCGCCGTGGATGACGCCCTCTTCGGTCTGGGTCCCCGTTACGACCGATTGGTCGATCTCCTGATCCGCCTGCGGCGGCCCAAGCTTTCCCAGAAACTCGACGAGGAAGAACTGTCCGCAACCCTCAGCGAGGCGCTTCCGGTCCTCTCCACCACCCTCGTCGACGAAGTAGCCGAGGCATTCCGCAGCCTTGAGGCCGACCGCGAGTCCTTGCGCGGCTTCGTCGAGACGCGCCTGGCCGTCGACGAATTCCTGCGCGAGTACACCACCTATGCGCGGGTGGCAGTGCGGCGGCGCGCGGCCGGCGTGCGCACCACGCACTCCCAATATGAGGAGGCCCAACGCGCCGTGCGCGACGCCGAACGCCGCGTGGCCGACGCCGAAGCCCAACTCGCCCAACTCGCCGAGGCCCGCGCCACCCTCGACCGCGAGCATGCTGCCGTCGAGGAAGCCGTGCGGACGCTCCGCGCCAGTCCCGAGATGCAGACCGCCGCGGAACTGACCCACGCCGAAAAGGCCGCCCGCACCGCGGAAACCTCCCGCCTCGCCACACACGAGGATGCCGAACGCTCCCGCCGGGACCTCGCCCACGCGCATGAGCAATCCGAACTGTCCCGCCAGCAACACGACGCCGTGACGCGGGACGCCGATACCCACCTCCGTCGCGCGGTTGCCGATGCCGCGGTGGCCGGGCTGGCCGAATCGCACCGGGACCATCTGCGAATCGCCGACGCCTCCGCCCTCGACGAAAACGTCGCCGAATCCGCGCGCCGGGCCGCCCCCGCCCTCGAGCGGGTGATTCGCAAACGCCGCGAAGCCATCGCCCACCTTCGCGTCCGGGAAGGCGAAGCCGCCGCCGCCCGCCGCGACTGGGAGAACTCCGACGCCTCCCGCCTTCGGGCCGCCGACGCCTGCACCGCCGCCCGCGAGGCCGAACGTGAAGCCCGGCTCGAACTCGAGCGGGCCGCCGACACGTTCCGCTCCGCGTTCGAATCCTGGCGCTCCGGGCTCATCGTTCTGTCGATCACGGAGGCCGACGCTGAGTTCGCTGACCTGGCGGCCTGGATCGAGCGGCGCGAAGGAATCAATCCCTGGCGGGCCCGGGGCGATGCCGTCCGCCGACGGATCCTCACCGAACTGGCGGATCATCGTGCGCATCTCCGGCAACGGATCCTTCGTGAGGACGAGGCCATCGCCATTCTCCGCGCCGAATTGGAACAGCTCGAAAACGGCCAAGTCACGTGTCCGCCCACCCTGCCTGGGCGACGATCCAGCCGAGACGACCGGCCGGGGGCGCCCCTTTGGAGGCTGTGCGACTTTCGACCCGAAACCGGCGACTCATCCCGCGCCGGACTCGAGGCGGCCCTGGAGGCGTCCGGCCTGCTCGACGCCTGGTTGCTGCCCGACGGACGCCTGATCGATCCCGACACCGAAGACACCTTCCTGAGCATCGAGGACTTGGGACCCACCGAATCCGCGAGATCGGACGACGATCTCGGACGATGGCTCGTCCCTGCCCTGGACCCGGGCGATCCCGCCCAGAAGGACCTTAATCCCGCGATGGTCGACCGCCTGTTTCGAGCCATTGGAGGGCTTCGTGACCGGGGCCATCACTGGGCGGCGCCCGATGGAGCCTGGCGGCTTGGACCCGTCACGGGTCGTTGGAGCAAACCGTCCGCCGCCTTCATCGGCGAAAGCACCCGCGTCGAGGCTCGGCGTCGACGTATCGCCGAATTGAACACACAGTGCGCGGGCCGCGAAGCCACC
>JBBQIU010000060.1:0-9280 GCA_038325245.1 Verrucomicrobiota bacterium | reverse complement strand
AGGTGGCGCGGATCGTACCGCGATTGCCGTCGGACATCCAGGTGGCGACGGCGTACGACTCCTCGGTCTTTGTGCGCCGGGCGATCACGGAGGTGCAGGAGACCATCCTCATCGCGTTCGTGCTCGTGCTGCTGATCATGCTGGCCTTCCTGCGCAACCTGCGGTCGACGCTGATCCCGATGATCGCCGTGCCGGTATCGCTGGTGGGAACGTTTCTGATTCTGAACGTTTTCGGGTACAGCATTAATATTCTTACGCTGCTGGCGATGGTGCTGGCGGTGGGCGTGGTCGTGGATGACGCGATCGTCGTGTTGGAAAACATCTTCCGGCACATCGAGGCGGGCATGACGCCGATGGACGCGGCGGTGCGCGGGGTGAAGGAGATCACGACGGCGGTGTTGGCGATCACGGTGGCGCTGGTGGCGGTGTTCTTGCCCATTGCATTCCAGTCGGGCACTTCGGGCGTTTTGTTCCGCGAGTTCGCCGTGGCGACGGCGGGGTCGGTGATCATCTCGGCGTTTGTGGCGTTGACGCTGACGCCGATGCTTTGTGCGCGGCTGCTCAAGCATTCGCCGGAGAAGCACGGACGGATCTACCAGGCGCTGGAGAGTTTCTTCGCAGGCATCGAGCGGCGTTACGCGCGTTGGCTGGCGGTGGCGGTGAGGCGCAAGGGCGTGGTCGTGGTGGTGGGCTTGCTGTCGCTCGCCGCGACGTACGGGCTTTTCCAGAAGCTTCCGAAGGAATTTCTGCCGGATGAGGACAAAGGCTACGTGCTGATGCTCCTGTTCGCGCCCGAGGGGGCGACCAGTGAGTATACGGACCGCTACGTGCGTCAGGCGGAGGCGATCGCAAAGGAATATCCGGACGTGTCGGGGATGTTTTCGGCGGTGGCGCTGGCTCGAGGGGCGCCGGGTGAATCGGACTTTGGGATCATGTTCGTGCAATTGAAGGACGGGGACCGTCGTTCGGCGATCGACCTGGCCCGGCCGGGCGGGCGGGACTCCATGTTCATGCGGCTGATCAACGAGGTGAAGGGCGCGCAGGCGATTGCGATCTTGCCGAAGGCGACGGACTTCACGGAGTCCTTCCAGTTGGTGCTTCAGGGCGGGGATCTCCGGCAGTTGGAGCAGGCGGGCCGGGACGTGTCGAGCGCCCTGGCGAATGCCGGAATCCTGCCGCAATCGCGGGTGAACCTGAACTTTCAGCAGGGCCAGTTGGCGTTCCGACTGGATCGCGACCGCGCGGCGGGCCTTGGCGTGGACGTGCGCGGGGCGTCGGAGGCGCTGCAACTGATGTGGGGTGGCCTCGACGTCGCCCGGTACAACGTGCGGGGGAAGGAGTATCAGGTGATCGCCCAATTGGAGCGGGAGTCGCGCCTGGTGCCGCAGAGCCTTGAGGACATCTATCTGCGGGGTTCCGGGGGGGAGCTTGTTTCCGCGTCGAGTGTGCTGATCCCGTCGGAGAAGGGGTCGCCGAACGCGATCAACCGATTCGGCCGTCAGCGGGCGGTGACGGTCAGCGGCCAGCCGCAGGGGATGTCGCTGGGCAAGGCGGTGGAGGTGGCCGAGGCGCTGCTGCCGGGGATCTTGCCGGTGGGCGTGACGTATCGGTGGACGGGGGAAGCCGACGAGATCAAGGAAGGATCCAAGGAGTCGATCCAGGTGCTGATCCTGTCGATTCTGATCATCTACATGATCCTGGCCGCGCAGTTCGAGAGCCTGCGGCATCCGTTCGTGATCATGCTGTCGTTGCCGCTGGCGCTGTTCGGGGCCTTCGGAAGCCTCTGGCTGCTGGGAGTCGTGAACGGAATCGCCGTGATTAAGGCGTACGCACCCTTGGAACAGTTGCCGGGATTCCTCGCGTGGCTGACGACGACGCTTCCCGAGATCCCCTCCATGACGCTCAACGTCTACTCGCTGATCGGCATCGTGTTGCTGTTGGGGTTGGTGACGAAGAACTCAATCCTGCTGGTGGAATTCGCCAACCAGCGTGTCGCGGAGGGCGCGGATGCGACCGAAGCCATGCTGGATGCGGGACGGGTCCGACTGCGGCCCATCCTGATGACCGCCCTGTCGACGATCATCGGTATTCTTCCGGTAGCGTTGGGATTAGGCGAGGCGGCGGGCGGACGAAGACCCCTCGGTGTGGCGGTGGTGGGCGGGATGATGACGTCCACCTTCCTGACCCTGTTCATCGTTCCGGTGGTCTACATCTTGATTTCGCCGCGTAAGGCGAAGCCGGTGCCGACATCAGCCGACAGCCCTGCTGCCGTCGCAGCGGCTCCGAGGTAGGAACGACCTCCGCATTGTGGACGGTTGGTGCGTGATGCGATCTTAGAGCCCGGCGACTTCCCAGCCCCGGCGATAGGTTCGACGGACGAAAGCGTTTGCTTCCTTGACGTTGGTGAACGCCAGCTTGGCGGCGTCCCAATCCAGCGTGGTGTTGGGGAACCGGCTGGCGACGCTTCCGAGAAGAACCGACTCGGTCAGGGGACCGGAGTAGTCGAAGGCGGCGGAGGTTTTGCCTTCGCCACGGACGGCGTCGACGAATTCCTTCCAGTGGTCCCCGCCTTCGACCACTTCCATTTTGAAGTCACCGAACTTGGATTCCGGCAGGAGGGACGGGAGGGCGATGTGGGGGATCACCATGACGCCGTCGGTGCCGAGGAGAATGGAACCCTGGTCGGGGAAGGGATGTTCGCCGAGGAGCAGGCGGACGGCCTCGGGCGGCCGTTGATTTCCGTCATACCACGTGATGGGAACGGTGCCGGGAACGGTGTACGGCGTGGCGGGGAACACGTAGCGAACGATGGCGTTGATCGCCCAGGAATGATCGTTGGGGGCGGCCCCCTCGCTGCGGACGGAGATCGGCGCCGTCAGGGCGAGTGCCTTGAAGACGGGATCGAAGATGTGGCAGCCCATGTCGCCGAAGGTGCCAGTCCCGAAGTCGGTCCGCTTGCGCCAGTTTCCGGGGTGATACCAGCCGTCGCCGATGAAGGGGCGCTTTTCGCAGACGCCGACCCAGAGGTCCCAGTTGAGCCCGGCCGGGACGGGGTCCTGACGTTTGGGCATGGCACCGTTATCGCCCCAATCCTTGCTGCTCCATGTGTGGACTTCATGGATCTTGCCGATGCGGCCTTCCTGGACGAGGCGCACGGCCGTTCGGTATTCCCGGTTCGAATGGATCTGGATGCCCATCTGGGTCACGCGTTTCTTCTCGCGCGCAACTTCGGTCAACCGCCGGGTCTCGTATATATCGTGGGTCAGGGGTTTTTGGCCGTACACGTGGAGGCCGCGATTCAACGCCGCCATGCCGATGGGGCCGTGCATGTGGTCGGGCGTGGAGACGTTCACCGAATCGAGTTCCTTCTCCTTGTCGAGCAACTCCCGGTAGTCCTCGTAGACCCGGGCTTCAGGGAATCGCTTCTTGAAATCGGCGACGCGGTTCACGTCGACGTCGCAGACGGCGACCATGGTCACGGCGGGGTGGGCGGCGATGGCGGAGGCGTCGGCGAAGGCCATGCCGGAGGCGCCGAAGCTGGCGTGGCGCACCCGGCCGGAGGCCGGTGCGGCGAGAAGATTCCGGGTGACGAAGGGCGCGGCCAGGGCCGCCGCACCGCCAAGCTTGAGAAACCCACGTCGGGAGGTGGCCGGAAGGCGATTCATGGCGGGGAGGGTGAACGGATCGTCGTGGGAGCGCAAATGCCAACGCGTCGATATGGAAGGAGATCCAAGCGGAACGATCTGCTTGGGAGAAAGAGGACTCGCGTAACGGAGACCCGGCTCGCCCGGGAAGGGCGGCTGAACTACCGTCGCGGCATGGATACGGAGCTTCGCGACAGGGTCATTCTCGTGACCGGGGCGTCCGGAGGGATCGGGTCGGCGACGGCCCGGGCCTTCGCGGCGGAGGGCGGTCGGGTAGTTTTGCATGCCAATAAGGGCCGCGAGCAGGCGACGAAGCTTGCCGCGGAACTGACGCCATCCGAGACGTTTGTCGTGACTGGGGATCTGCGGCGGGAGGCCGTGGTGAAACGGGTGTTTGCCGCCGCGCTGAAGCGGTTCGGGAGGATCGATGTCCTGGTGGCCAACGCGGGTTCGTGGGAGACGCGGGATGTGGGGTTGAAGGACATGTCCATGGCCCAGTGGCGGTCCACGCAGGACGCTGTGTTGACGTCGGCGTTCCTTTGCCTGCGAGAATTCTTTCGTTGTGTTGAAAAGCAACGCCGAGGCAACGCGATCCTGATTGGATCGACGGCGGCGATCTTCGGGGAGGCGGGACACGCGGACTATGCGGCGGCCAAGGCGGCGATGGCGTTCGGGCTGACACGAACGCTGAAGAACGAGATCGCACGGCTGGCGCCGCGGACGCGGGACTACTGCGGGGGACGCGTGAACTGCGTGTGCCCGGGATGGACGGTGGTTCCCCGGAACGCCACAAAGCTGGCCGACGCCCGAACGGTACGGCGGGTGACGGCGACGATGGCGCTGCCGAAGGTCGGCCGGCCGGAAGATGTGGCCAATTCGGTGGTGTTTCTGGCGTCGGATCGACTGGCGGGACACCTGTCAGGGCAAACCCTGCTGGTTGCGGGAGGGATGGAGGGGCGGTGGCTTTGGCAGCCGGAGGAAATCGACCCGGACCTGGCGTAGCCATCGGGCGGCGCGCGGAGCCGGATCGATTCAGTGATGATGCTCGCGAAGGCGCGAAGGACGCGAAGGAAGGGAAGGGGTGGGAAGGAGGGATTGGAGGCCTTCGACTCGGCGATTGCCGCAAGGAATCCCTGTGGTTAGCGTCGGCGGCACGATGCTCGGTCACTTCCCTTCGAATCCTGTTCGTCGATGCGCTGGGTTCCTGGCTGTCAGTATCACTGCTCTGTGTCTTGGCATGGTAATGGTTCCGTCGAGGAGTTGGGGGCAGGAGGCGCCGGTGGCGTTTACCGGCGCATGGATCCTCCCGATCTCCGGTCCGCCAATCCCCGACGGGGTCCTGGTGATTCAGGGAGGGCGTGTGTTGGCCGTGGGGCCGGCCGGGACGCCGATCCCCGCCGGGGCGACAACGCGGGGTGTCTTGGGACAAGTGCTGATGCCGGGATTGGTGGATACCCACAGTCACGTGGGTTCGGTGGAGGGCGGCGACGGATCGGCGCCGATCCAACCGGAAGTCCGGGTCCTCGACGCGTTGGACGTCCGTGACCCCAGCCTCCAGCGCGCCCGGGCGGGAGGCATCACCACAGTCAATGTCATGCCAGGCTCAGGACACCTGGTCAGCGGGCAGACCCTTTACCTCAAGCTTCGAGACGGCCGTCGCGTCGACGATCTCCTGATGACGAACCGGCAGGGTGGCGTGGCGGGCGGACTCAAGATGGCGAACGGGACGAACTCACGGCGTGATCCGCCCTTTCCGGGAACGCGCGGAAAATCCGCGGCGCTGGTTCGGGAGAAGTTCGTGGCGGCGCAGGATTACGTGGGGAAGATCGAGCAGGCGAAGGGCGACGCCGCCAAGCTTCCGCCGCGCGACCTGACGCTCGAGACGCTGGGCGAGGTGCTGGCGGGGGACCGGATCGTGCAGCACCACACCCATCGCCATGACGACATTCTCACGGTGCTGCGATTGCAGAAGGAGTTCGGGTTCAAGGTGGTGCTCCATCACGTGAGCGACGGCTGGATGGTGGCGGAGGATATCGCCGCGGCGAAGGTGCCCTGCTCGGTGATCGTGATCGACAGTCCGGGTGGCAAACTCGAGGCGCGCGATGTCGATTGGAAGACGGGCGGGGTTCTGGAGAAGGCTGGGGTCCGGATCGGATTCCACACGGATGATCCGGTGACGGATTCGCGGCTTTTCTTGAGATCCGCGGCGCTTGCGGTGCGGGCCGGTATGTCGCGGGAAGGGGCGTTGCGGGGAGTGACGCTGGCGGGCGCGGAAATGTTGGATCTTCAGGAACGGGTGGGGTCGCTGGAAGTGGGCAAGGACGCTGACTTCGTACTGTTGTCGGGGGACCCGTTGAGCGCCTACACGCATATCCTCGAGACGTGGGTGGAGGGGGTGAAGGTCTTCGATCGGTCCGATCCGAAGGACCGCCTCGTTGCGTCCGGGGGGTATGGAGCCGGAAATCCGCGCTCCGCGCACCTGTGCTGCTTCGGGACGTGGGGAGGTGGGGAGTGAATCTTCGCGCTGTGATGGCGGGGTGGTTGCTGCTGGAGGGAGCCTCGGTCGGGGTGTCAGCAGGGGACCTGGCGGTCTTCGGCGACGTGATCCACACGGTCTCGGGAGATCCCCTGGAGCGTGGGGTGGTGCTGGTCCGGGGCGGGAAGATCGTGGCGGTCGGGCGGCAGGGTGCGGTGGCGGTTCCCCCCGGCACCGCGGAGATTCGGGCGCGGGTGGTGACGCCGGGCCTGGTGGATGCGCATTCGGTGGTGGGTGTTTCCGGCTTTCTCAATCAAAGCCACGACCAGGAACAACTCGAGCGATCGGCGCCGATCCAGCCCGAACTGCGGGCGATCGATGCGTTCAATCCGCGGGACGAACTCGTGGCGTACGTCCGATCGCTGGGCGTGACGACGTTGCATACGGGGCATGCGCCGGGGGCCTTGGTATCGGGCCAGACCATGGTGGTGAAGACGCATCCGGCGAGTGTGGAGGAGGCGTTGGTCCTGCCCTGGGCGATGCTCGCGGTGACACTCGGTGACGGCGGCTTGAGTGGCAAACCGGACAAGGCGCCGGGCACGCGTGCCAAGGCGGTGGCGTTGTTGCGTGCGGAACTGGTGAAGGCGTCCGAGTACTCGCGGAAACGGGAGGCGGCCGAGGCGGACAAGCGGCCGGCGCGCGATCTGCGGCTCGAGGCGTTGTCAAAGGTGCTGGATCGCACGGTGCCGTTGCTGGTCACGGTTCACCGGCATCAGGACGTGCTGGCGGCGCTTCGGTTGGCGGACGAGTTCAAAGTGAGGCTGGTCCTGGATGGCGTGAGCGACGCGTCCCTGGTGATCGATGACGTAAAGCGGAGCGGGTTTCCCGTGATCCTCCATCCGACGATGTGGCGACCATTCCGTGAGGCAGAGAATCTCAGTCTCGAGACGGCCGCGCGGCTCCAGGACGCCGGGATTCCGTTCGCGTTGCAGAGCGGGTACGAATCATACGTGCCCAAGACGCGGATCGTCCTTTTTGAGGCGGCGGTTGCGGCGGCGAACGGGCTGACGTTCCGGGAGGCGCTGGAAAGCATCACGCTTGGTGCCGCGAGGATTCTCGGCGTGGCAGACCGGGTGGGATCGATCGAGGTGGGGAAGGACGCGGACCTGGCGTTCTACGACGGCGACCCGTTCGAATACACGACCCACTGCACGGGGGTCATCGTGAACGGCGTGGTGACGGACTCGGTGCCGCGCTGATTTTTTTCGCGAAGGTGGAGGTGAATGACGCTCGCGAAGGCGCGGAGCGCGGGAAGGAAGAGGAGATGGGTCGGATGGAGGGTACCAATCACCTGTCCTCCAGTTCGTTCCCGGGATGGTGGTCGGAAAGGCGAACGGCGGGTGTTGGGTCCGAGCGCCCTCTTGCGTGTCCCTTTGTCGCGTCCCTTTGTCGCGTTGTGATTTTTCGCGCGAAGGCGCGAAGGCGCGAAGGCCAACCACATCCGCTTATCGCCGCGAATGTGAAAAAGGGACAGTGTTCGAAGGACGCGGGATTAGAGCTTGCGCTAGCGGGGGGTGGGTCGGCTGATTCGGGGCGTGGCTCGTCCGCGAATCAGTCTGGTGACGCCGGCGCTGAACGGCGCCGCCTGGATCGAACGTAACCTGGCGTCGGTGCGGGCGCAGGGACTGGGGGACGACGAATGGGAGCAGTGGGTGATCGACGGAGGATCGACGGACGGCACCGTGGCGATTCTGGAGCGCACGCCGCACGTGCGTTTCGTCTCGGAGAAGGACGGCGGGTTGAGCGATGCGGTGAACAAGGGTTTGAGGCGGGCGGAGGGCGAGTGGTTGATCTGGCTGAATGCGGATGACGCGCTGGAGCCGGAGGCGTTGAGGCGCTTCCTGGACGAGCTTCCAAGGCATCCCGACACATGGCTGTTCTGCGGTCAGGAGAAGATCTTTCGCTATGACGGAAGCCTGGAGGCGCTGGAGCCGGCCAGGACGTATCGGTTCGAGCAATTGATCGGACCGCAGACGGCGGTGAACCAGGCGTCGACGATCGTCCACCGGAAGGTCTACGACCGGGTGGGTCTGATGGACGAGCAGTACCGGTATGCGATGGATTTCGAGTGGACGGTTCGGGCTTCACGGGAGTTCCGCTGTCAGACCCTGGACTTTGTGATCGCGCACTATCATCGAAGGCCGGGCTCGATCATGGACAAGGGGATTGCCGCGCAGCACCGGGAGTTTCTGAGGGTCCGGCGAAAGTATGGGTGTTCCCGGTGGGATCCTCATGAGTTGCGGCTGCGCGGGTACCTGTGGACCGAGCCGCTTCGGAGGGTGCCGTGGTTGCGACGGGCGGCGCGGCGTTTGAAGGCGCTGGTGGGGCGGGAACCGCGGCATCCGGTTTCGCAGGCATGACCGGGCACAAGGAGGGACGCGACGCGATGGAACCGGGGAAGGAACGAGCGCGGGTTCTGCATGTGGTCAGCGGACTGGCCACGCAGGGCGGGGTCATGGCCTTCGCGGCGGCGGTGGCGTCAATGGGAATCGAAGGGGTCTGGCAGTCGGTTTGGAAGCACCGGGATTTCCGCGGGTGGGACGGCGTCGAATGGGAATGCGGGGGTGTGGCGGAGGCGACGGATTTGGGGATGCGACATGATTTGTTGGCTGGGGTGCGGGAGGCGGGGGCGTTGGGGCGGTGGTTGAAGGCGCGGGTGAAGGGGGCAGGGGAGCGATGGATTTTGCATGCGCACAGCCGTGTGGGGGCGCTCGCGGCGGTGCTGGCGGGGCGGAGCGTGGGGTGTCCGACCGTGGTCCATCTTCACAAGCTTTCCGGGCAACCCTGGATTTATCGGGAGCTGGTGCATTGGGGGCGGGCGAAGTGGGCGTTCAACTCGCATCGGACACGAAGGCACCATGGTGTATCGGAAGGTCTTGCGACCGTGGTATATCCGCCCGTTTCGTGGCCGACGGGGCCCGCTGGAGAGGGGACGGGTCGATGGGTGGGCGCGGGGGCGTACGTGAGGGTCAAGCAGTTCGACCGGCTGATAAGGGCGGCGGGGGTGTTGCGGAGGGGGGGGGCACAGCAGGAACCGCAATTCAGTACATCCACGTAGACGACGTCCAGTGATTTTTTGAGAGCACCGCGCCCGGTCGAA
>JBBQIU010000059.1:0-9312 GCA_038325245.1 Verrucomicrobiota bacterium | reverse complement strand
CCAGGCCCCCCCCGAAACGGTCCGTGGCATAGCCCGCCCTCTTCCACGTCCTGAACGAGACAAACCCTGAGCCCCTCCCCCGACTCTTCAACCCGGACATACCGCGCCGACTTCGGCCATGTCCCCGCCCGGTTGAACCGCGGGCGCATCCTCCGGATCAGGTCGTTCTCCACCAGCCTCGCCGCCGTCTCGGATCCGCAAATTTCCCACTCGACGCGCCGTACCGCGTGGATCAATCGGATCGTCTTCCGCGATTGCCCGGCCGTCCTTCGGTAGGAATCCAGCCGCGCCCGTAAATCCAACGCCTTGCCCACATAGACCAGACGGTCCTCCTCGTCGTACATCCGATAGACACCTGGCTCCCGCGGGATCGCCCTGAAGAAGTCCGTGCCCAACCGCTCCACCAGGGGCTGCGGCGCCGGCATCAACCTGAGCTGCCCAAGTTCCATCGTCTTCCCCTGTCAGGCTTCCCGTCTCGCCACCAACTCCACCTCCCGCAACGGCCGCAACGCCACCATGCCCGCCCGCAGCGCACGAAACCCCACCTCCCCCCACTGCAACCGCACCCCCCAGTTCGCCGCGAACCGGTCGTACCCGTACCGCCGCACCCGCACCGACTCGATCCGCCAGCCCAGCACCGTCACCAGGTTCCCGAGGTTCTGCGCATTCCAATGGTACAGATGATGGTTCGGCTCCGCCGGATCGTACCGCCGATACCGCCGCTCCACCTCCCAGGGCACGTGCAACACCAACCGCCCTCCCGGCCTTAAAATCCTCGCCATCTCGCGAAGCGCCGAAGCCGGCTCCAACAGATGCTCCAGCGTCTGGTGACAGAGCACCACGTCCACCGATCCGTCCGCCACCGACCCGGTTCCCCCCACAAACTCGATCCCCAGCCCCCGTACCCGTTCTGCCAGGAAATCAGCCGCATCCCACCCGATCCTCCGGCCGCACCGCAGCCGAGCCAGATTCCATCCCGCCCCGACCCCGTACTCGAACACCACGTCCCCCGCCCCGATCCATCGCTGAAAATTCTCCGACCGCAACCGGTACACCCACTCCTGCGCCGACGGCCTCAGGGCCCGCTTTCCCTCGTGATACGCGGTTCCCGATGCGCCACGGTACAGCGCCGACGCCGGATCGATGGGCGCAGAATCAGGATTGGGAAAAGGTGCGGGCGGGGCGGCCATTTCAGGGCGACGGTCGACCCCCGCATGGTGCCGTCCGCACCACCGCAGGCAACGGCGTTTCCGTTCCCCCTTGCCCCTCCCAAAACGCGCCCTTCGAGAATCAAAGGTCCAGAACCTGAAGGTGTTTGGCGAAAACCAGGTTCCTACTTTGCGCTCTCTGCGCTCCCTGTGACCTAAGTCCAAACGGGCAGGCCTCCAGGCCCACGTGAATGCGACGGACTTGAGCGCCGGATGGGGAGGGATTCGCCACAAAGAACGCAGGGAACGCAGAGACTTGGAAGGACGGGATCGCCTTCCCAGGTCCACCCATCCCCCCGATGGGCCAAAAAAGTGGGCGAGGCGTACTCCTGCGAATCCATCATACCCTTCCTCCGCGGTTATCCGTATTGAAGGACGCGTCCTGTGCTCCTCCTGATCCCATTGCCCCTCCTCGATGGCGTGGTTCCGGGGTCTGCGGGCACGCGAAGATTGACCCACCCGCCAGGTGCAGTCCGCGGTGGTTGCAGCGCTTCAGGTCTCGCCGGCACCGCCGGACGCGACGGCGAGCGGCAGCGTGAAGAAGAACGTCGAGCCGCGGCCCACGGTGCTCTCGACGCCGACGCGACCGCCGTGGCCCTCGATGATCCGGCGGCAAATCGCGAGCCCGAGGCCCGTGCTCGGTTCACCGGCCGTGCTGCGGACGCTCGATTTTCCGAATACCTTGAAGAGCCTGGGCAGCTCGGCCGCGGGGATGCCCTGTCCTTGATCCTGCACGGCGACGGTCGCGAAGCCGTCCGCGCTGGTGACCCGCACAGTCACGCGCGTGTCGCGATGGGAGAACTTCACCGCGTTGCCGATGAGATTGTTGATCACCTGCTCGAGCTTGCCGGCGTCGGCGAGGATCGGCAGCAGCGCGGACGGCGATTCGCATTCCACCGCGATCGCCTTGGGGGTCGCGAGGAGGCGATTGAGTGTGACGTGGCGCCGGACGAGTTCCGCTAGGTCGACCGGGCGGAGATCGAGCGTCAACTGCCCCGACTCGATCGACGACACGTCGAGCAGATCGCTGACAAGACGGAGCATGAATTCGCTGGTGGTCTTGATGGTCGAGATGAAGTCCCGTTGTTCTTCGCCGAGCATGGGGCCGGCATCGGCCTCGAGGAATTCGCTGTAGGTGAGAATGACCCCCAGCGGGCTGCGCAGGTCGTGCGCGGCCATGCCGATGAAACGATTCTTCTGCTCGTTCAACTTCGCCAACTCGGCATTCGTGCGGGCGAGTTCGCGATGAAGGTTCGCCAGTTCGTTGTTCACCCGGGTGAGTTCATCGTACTGCGCGTCGTCGCGTTCCTGGTGGTGCCCGGTCGCGAGCGACAGGTTTTTGGCCGTGGCCCGCAGCGCGTTGGCCTGCTCGTTGTTGATCTGCATCAGCCCGTCGTTCATTTGCGCCATGCCATGGCGGGAACAGGCGGCCACCACGAGCAGTCCCTCCACGATCCGGGCGCCGGCGAAGTGCAGCGGGACCAGCGCCCCGGCGACCGAAACGGTGATCTCCCAATCGTAGACCGCCTGGCGTTCCTGCAATTCCGCGAGGAACCGTCCGACCTTTTCCCGGACCTCGGGATCCGCAAGCTCGGCGAGTGGCGATCCGGGCGGCACGCGCGCGGCAAGGTCGAGATCGTCGCGCAGCACGCGGACGACCTTGCCCGCCGGATCGCAGAGCAGCGCGATACCGCGGTCCTCGGGGCGCGGGTTCATGAGGCGGCGCCGGCGACGATGCGGTTGGCCAGCGCGACGGCCTGGGTCGCGTCGGGCGCGGAGCCGTCGGCGCCGACTTTGCGCCACAGCTCCGGGTCCCGATTGAACGGATAGCCACCGGCGATAATCTTCACTCCGGCGCAGGCCGGGTCCTGGCGCACGGCGAGGATCAATTCGCGCGCCGCTTCGACGTGATAGGAAATCGTGACCGAGACCGCGAGGACGTCGGCGTGGCGCGCAGTCACCGCGCTGATGACGCTGGAGTGCGGCGTGTTGGCCCCGAGGTAGAACGTGTTCCAGCCGTCCATCTCAAAAAAGTCGGCGACCATGCGCACGCCCATTTCGTGCAGATCGCCGGACACACAGGTGCCGACGAGGGCGGTGCCTTTCTTCTCCGTCGCGAAGATGTAGGGATAGAGCTGTGACATGATCAACTGTGTGGCGGCCGTGCAGTAGTGTTCCTCGGCCACGGATATCCGGTTGGTCTGCCAGAGGCGTCCGATCTCGTGCTGCGCCGGCTGGAAGACGTGGAGATAGATTTCCCGCACCGGCGTGCCTGCGGCCACGGCATCGAGCACGAGACGGCTGGCCAAATGGCGCTCACCGCGCCGCAACGCCTCAAAGTACTGGAACGCTAGTGGCGTGAGCGGTTCGCCGGGGTGCAGAAACGTCGGCAGGTCGTCCGGCATGGTTGGCATGGCCTCCACGGCCGCCAGAACGACGCCGGCGGCGATCGCACCATGTCGGCCGGTCATTTGTTCCTGCAGGACTTCCGCCAGGCAGCGGAGATGGAAATCGAGATCCGCAGCCAGCACCTTGCGCTGGACGAGCATGACCTTGACCCACGCCACGTAGTCGAGGAACAGCGCCGAGTGGTCGAGCGCGACGGCCTGGGCGAGAAACGAGAGATGGTAGCCGGCGTCCTGCAGTGATTTTTCACGGCCGGTCCGGCCGTAGCGCTGCGCGAGTTCGGGATGCCGGGCAAACTCACGTTCGACCAGCGCCGCTGCCAGCTCGGTGCGCCGCTGCAGGAGCTCTTCGCTGATGGATCGGGACGTGGAGCTCACGGTACGGTCACGAGGCAATGTATTCGAAATAGCTGACGCGGGTTTCGCCCGGGACCAGTTTGAGGCCCTTGGGAATGCCCCAGTGGGAGTCGTGGTAGAGATGGCTGTGGTGCCAGGCGTCAAAGCCCGCCTGATCCGTCCAGTAGGTGATCAGCCAGATCTCCTCGGGCCGCTCGCGCGGACTGAGCACATCCATGCGCACGAAACCCGCGGCGGCATCGACGAGGTGGGGCCGTTGACGGAACGCCGCCTTCACGTCGACCGACATGCCATTCGCGATGACGAAGCGGCTGAGGCCGACGAAACCCGGTCGCAGAGTTTCCGGCCCGGCCGATGCGGCTTGGGGGGAGGGGCCGGCGTCGTTGCGTCGTGATACGGACAGACGACACTGGTCGAGGTGGATGGGTTCATGGGCTTCGGCTACGCGAGTACCCTCCGTTGGCGAGTGGAGCCGTGCGCGATTCCGTACACTGAATCACTTCAGGTGGCAACGGCAGACACGGAGCAAGGGCTTGAGTTGCCCCGTTTCCTGCCACAAGGAAAGGCGTCGGCTTCCCGGGAGGCCCACGTCCCTACTTCCCCCTCTTCCCACCTTCGCGAGCTTCGCGCCTTCGCGCGAGACCCGGCCCCTCTCCTCCAGAGAAGCCGCCGCAATCGCGAAGCCAATCCAGACAGGCTCAAGCCCTCCTTCGAGAGGATGGCGCGCGAAAGGCCATCTACTTTATCCGGATGACGAGTCCTCCCACGGATTGATGACTTCCACATCCGGGAAATCCGCCCCATTTCGTGTCGCAACAGCCAACCCGTGGACCATCGCCGTCGCTGCAATCATGCTGTCCAGGGTGGGAAGGACCCGACCCTTTGCGCGCTGCCTCTCAACATACCGCGCCCACTCCGAGGCCTCCGGCATCCCGAACCCGAGTATCCTTCCCGCCAGCGCGGCCTGGATTTCCTGAAGCCACTTGTCGAGTTGACGTCGCCGCGTCCCAGCAGCAACCCGGACAACCCCTTCCTCAATCTCCCCGAGCGTGATGCCCGAAACCCAAAGGGCCGCGTCATTGGCCGCGAGCCAGCGCATCACCCCAGGGTGGGGCGTTTTCCGCACTGCCTCGGACAGCACATTGGCGTCGATCAGAAAGCTCACAGCTCAACCACCCGAGGCGTATCACGGTCCCGTGGAATCTCGAAATCAGAAACGGGGCAATCTCGAAGAACTTCCACGAGTTTCTTTCGCCTGGGAAAATGCTTCATCCATTCGCTGAACGCCACGACGACCACGGCGTCCTTTCCGTGGCGTGTGATCACCTGCGGTTCGAGGGACAGTGCATTCTCGACCACCTTGCTCAGATGATTTTTGGCATCTTGAAGCTGCCAGCGGTTCTTCGTCACGAGGCCACGGTGCTCTTCTGATTCTGGCCTGGCTAGCCAGAACTCGCTTTCGGCCATTCCGCGCTTTTTGATTCTTCCTTTCGGATTCGTCGCCACACTCCCCCCGCACATGAGCAAGAAGTCCGGCCCTTCCCACGCGAAAAAATTCGCCGCCTACCCGCGTCTCAATCCCCTAGGCATCGGCAGGAACATCAATGCTGCCGACCTCATCGACCAGACGATGCTCGCCTACAACGGCGGCCGGCTGCGTGAGGCGTGCCGCCTGTTCACGGAGAAGATGCTGGCCGACAATGGCACCATCGGCGTCAGCCTCACCGGCGCCCTGACCCCAGCCGGTCTCGGCAAGAGCTGCCTGATCCCCCTCATGAAGGCCGGATTCATCGACTGGGTCGTCTCGACCGGCGCCAACCTCTATCACGACCTCCACTACGGCCTCGATATGGCGCTCTACGCCGGATCGCCCTTCCTCAACGACGTCGACCTCCATCGCGACGGCGTCATCCGGATCTACGACGTCCTCTTCGATTACAACGTCTTGCTCGACACCGACGCCTTCGTTCGCGAGGTGATCCAGGCCCCCGAATTCCAACGTCCCATGGGCACCGACGAATTCCACCATCTCCTCGGAATGTATGTCCACGAACGCGGTCGGAAGCTGGGGCTCAAGGACAGCTCCATGCTCGCCACGGCCTACGCCTGCGGCATCCCCATCTTTACCAGCAGTCCTGGCGACAGTTCCATCGGGATGAACATCGCGGCCATGGCCCTTCGGGACGGACAGTTGATCCTCGATGTGAATCGGGATGTGAACCAGACCGCTGCCATCGTCTACGACGCCAAAGCCTCTGGCAGCACCAGCAGCGTCCTCATCTTCGGCGGCGGCAGTCCCAAGAACTTCATGCTTCAGACCGAACCCCAGATCCAGGAGGTGATGGGCATCCCCGAGAAAGGCCACGACTTCTTCCTCCAGTTCACCGACGCCCGCCCCGATACCGGCGGGCTCAGCGGCGCCACACCCAGCGAAGCCGTCAGCTGGGGCAAGGTCGATCCCGACAGCCTCCCAGACTGCGTGGTTTGTTATTCGGACTCCACGATCGTCATGCCGCTTCTGACAGCGTACGCCCTCGCCAGGGTCAAACCGCGCGCCGCCAAACGCCTCTTCGACCGTCGCGACGCCATCCTCGAAACGGTCCGCGCCAAATACCTCAAGACCGGGACCGTCTCGAAAGTTCTCACCAGCCGCAAAATCTCCAAACGTTCCAGCAGCGTCGGCCTTCGAAAGAAGTGATCACTTGATATCTGGCACGGCGAAGAGAATTCCGCCGAACAGCAACCACGCCAGGATGAGCGTCCAGACGATGTTGAAGGCCTGGCCCGCGATGAAGGCCAATGCCGGACGTCCACCTTCCATCTTCACCAAATCGCCAAAGTGCGTCTCCAATCCGATCGAGACGAAGGCCAGCGCGAACCAGAAATTTCTCAGACTGTTCAGGATCGGCTTGGCCTCCTTTACCAGGACCGGATCCAGCGCGAAGGAGAACACGAGCGACGCCGCCATGAAACCGAGCACGAACTTGGGGAACCGCTCCCAAATGATGGCAGCCGATACCTTCTGCTTCTTCCCCTCCGCCTTCCCGTCCCGCATTGACCACCAGACCGAATGTACGAAGGCGGCCACCCCGATCAGGAGGTTCTGTGAGAACTTAACGATCTCCCCCGCCTTCGTCGCCGGTTCGCTGATCAACTGACCGGCCGCCACCACCGACCCGCTCGTGTCGAGCGTCCCTCCCAGCCACGCCCCGGCCACCAGGTCCGGTATCCCGAACATCTTCACCACCCACGGCATCACCACCATCATCGGCATCGCCACGATCAGGACGATCGACGTCACGTAGGACAGCTTCTTCCGGTCCCCCTGAATCGCCCCACAGGTCGCGATCGCCGCCGACACACCGCAGATCGACACCGCCGACGACAGCATCGCCCCGAACTCGTCGTCGACCTTGAGTTTGCGCGCCACCCGAAAGGTGAACCACCACACCACCGTCACCACCAGTCCCGCCTGGATCAGCCCCAGCGCCCCCGCCTCCAGCATCTCGTGAAACAAAATTGTCGCTCCGAGAATTACCAGGCCCGTCTTAATGTAGAACTCCGTGCGGATTGCCGCCCGGACTCCGTCGGGCAGACGCACGGTGTGGTTCACGATCAGCCCCAGCAGAAGTCCGAACAGCACATACTCCAACCCCAGGGCATTGACCTGCGCCTGCCCGGCAATCCACTGCGCCACCCAGGCGAGGAAAAACACCAACGCAAATCCACCCAGAGCTCCAACCGAAGCGCGCGCCGTCAAGGCGATCGCCGCCATGGACAGAGCTCCAAGAACTCCGGCCAATACCACCAAAGCACTGAGGCTCTTGCCGGAAACCCCCGCGGCCAGATCCGTCATCGTGGTCCATTTCAGCGTCGGAAAACCCGGTCGCCATCCGGCCACGACCACCAGGATCACCAGGCTCCCGGCAATCACCGCCAGCCAATCCTCGTTGCGCCACCATCTCGGCGCGCTCTGGGCCTGCGTGCTCATCCGCCACGAATCCTGCCGGGTCCCCGAAGAAGTTCAGATGAAATTCTAGAATTTGGGTTCAAAGAGGCCACGGGATCTACAATCCCACCGCCACCAAGGCGCTCCGCAACGGCCCAAGAACCCAGGCCGGCACGCAACCCACCACCACGACCCCCACGGCCGCCACCACCACCGTCGCAAACCCGAGCCCTCCCCGCGGCCACTCCAATCCTTCTTCTTCTGGCGCCTCCACAAACACCGCCTTCAAGAGTCGGAGATAGTAATAGAACGAGACGCACGTGGTCGCCGCCGCCAGCGCCACCAGCCAGAGCAACCCGAAGTTGCCTCCGTCGGCGCCCATCGCGGTAAGAAACAGGTAGAATTTTCCGAAGAATCCGGCCAGGGGCGGGATTCCCGCCAGGGACAACACGAACACTCCGAAACACAACGCCAGTCCCGGAGCCCGGCGACTCAATCCCCGGAAGTGCTCCCAATCCGATCCGCCCGTTCCCGCCTCCACGAGGGAGACCACTCCGAACGCTCCCAAGGCCGTCAAGGCATAGGTCGCCGCGTAGAATGTCACGGCCGAAATCCCTTCAGCCCCACCCGCCACCACCGCCGTCAACGTGTAACCCGCGTGCGCCACCGCCGAATACGCCAGGAGTCGCTTCACGTTGCGCTGCGCCAACGCCGCGAGATTCCCGACCAGCATCGACGCCGCCGCGATCATGGCCACCAGGGGTGACCAACCCGGCACGAATCCGCCCCAATACCCCGATCCGGCCACACTCCCAAATGCCACCCACGTCAGCTTCGCGAGAATGAAGAACGCCGCCACCTTCGATCCTGCCGCAATGAAGCTCGCTGCCGGCGTCGGCGCCCCCTGGTACGCGTCCGGCGCCCAGAAATGGAATGGGACCGCCGCCACCTTGAACCCCAGGCCCACCAGCACCATCACCAGTCCCACCAGCAGCATCGGCGACGCCCCCTTCCCCGCCAATCCCACCCCGATCGATCGAAACTCGATCGCCCCGGTCACACCGTAAATCAGGCTCAAGCCGAACAAGAGAAACGCCCCCGCCATCCCGCCGAAGAGAAAATACTTCAACGCCGCCTCCGTCCCGTTCGAGTCGCGCTTGTCAAAGCCGACCAGGATGTACAGCGACACACTCGCCAACTCGAGCGCGAGGAACATCATGAGCACGTTCTCGGAACTCGCGATGAGCAGCATTCCCACCAGGCCCAATAGGACGACCGCCACATACTCTCCAAAATGCACCGAGAAGGTGGGCGGTGTTGACCAGGGTTGCCAGCTGCTGCGCACTTTGGAGGGCCCGAGGTTCGGTTTCAAGCGTGCGGAATGTTTGCAACC
>JBBQIU010000058.1:0-9326 GCA_038325245.1 Verrucomicrobiota bacterium | reverse complement strand
AGAAAATCGCGATCACGGTGGCATTTTCGTTCACGTGCTTCTCCGTTCCGGTGCTGGGAGCTCAGAGGAGTGTGGGTGCGCTGGCCGTGGAGAGCGCCCCGGCGGAGTCGAAGAAGCCGGTGGTGGGGAGCGGGCTGGACGGGCTGGACGGGCTGGACGGGCTGCCGACGAGGGGGGGTAGCGTTGTGGTCCCCGGGGGATTGCCCGGGACGGGGGAGGAACCTGGAACAGGCGAAGAGCCGGGAGGTCCGGTGGTGGAACCGGGGACGGGGACGGGGACGGGGGAGGGTGGTGGAGTTATTGATTTGCCGACGAGGCCGGACTGGGCGGGGACCTTGTCCTCCCAGGTACGGGTCTTGACGGATCAGTTCCGGAAGGAACACACAGATTTGCTGAAGGCATACAAAGAGATGCTCAAGCAAGCCAAGGAAGTGGGGAAGGAAGAGCGGGACAAAGTCCGGGAGCAGTTCAAGGTGCAGCGTGAGGAATTGATCACGCGGCAGAAGGAACTGCGGGACGACCTCAAGCGCCGGTTCGAGGAGTTCAGAGCTGAACACCCGGAGCACCGTGACGTGATTGACGCCGCGAAGGAACGGGCCAAGGAAACAATTCGCGAGCGGAGGGGACACGGCGACAAGTAGGTTCCATCCCAATTTGCCCCGAAGACTGGGTGGGTGTTCGGGGTATCCATGCCAGGCGGCCTGCAAAGGTCGCCTGGCTCCTTTTTTAGGCAGGCGATTGCAACCCGGGTTGTCGCGGGGAGCCGACCGTATCATGTTTGCCCGGCACAAGGCGCTGCATGGTTAACCTCAACCTCGAAACTAGGCGCGGGTATCGGCGCTCGCGAGATGGCGGGCGAGGCTGGATGGGATGGCGACTTCTTCTGATAGTTGGAACCATGCCCGTTGTGGCGACCGAGGTCGGAGGAACCCTTGCCGCCTATCCGGATTCCAGGTCGGACTCCGGTTCCGGTGCCTCCGAGGAGGAGGCGCCGCGGGTGGCCGCCACGGACAGGACGGCTTTGGAACCAGCGCTGGGCAACTACTGGGACGGGAGCCTTTCGCTTCGGACGTGGTCGGGGTACCGGGACAATCCGCAATTGAGTTCCGTGAATCCGATGGGCTCCGCCTTCATGGCTGGCGGTGGCGAACTGATGATCTTTCGGGTTCCCATGGATGGCTGGGAGGCGACGTTCTATGGGTTGATTGAGCACCTCGGTTACCTCGAGCCCGGGTTGGCCCCTGAAACGATCGGAGTGTTTGATGCGCGGGTGCGTCGGATCTGGCCGGCTGGATGGATGGCGGGGTTGGGTTTGGAGTACTTCTTCCTGAAACAGGTTTTCGATGCGTCGGAGATCGTGGGGATTCCGGTGGTGATCCCGGCGGAAGGCCACACCCTCGGATTCCGCCCTAGGGCGGGACGTGAGTTTGGCAATGGGTGGCGGTGGGAGGTGGAACCGGAACTGGCCCGACAGTGGTTGGGGGAGCCGCTCGATAATTTCCTGGATACCGGGGCGAGGTGGCAGGTGGTTCGATCCCTTGGCCGTGGATCGGAGTGGAGCGTGTCGTACCGCTTTAGGGACCGTGCCTTCGATGTCCGTCCGCCGCGGGACGAGTCCGGATTGCCGTTGGAGGGAACGCTTCGCTACGGACAACACGAGTGGGAGTCGATCTGGAAGGCCCATTGGGACGAGAAACGCCATTGGCGAACGACGTTTCGTGGGGGATATCTTCTGAGCCGTGACAATGGTGGCGGGTACTTTGACTATGACCGGCTGCATTTCGGGGGCCAGGTCCGATATTCGGGTGACGCCTTGGAAATGCGTGCGGAGGCCAAGGCGCGCTGGTACAGCTATCCCGTCCAACGGGCCGATGACCTGAATGGCCCGAGGCGTCGGCGATCCGACGTGACGTTTCTGGTTCGAGGGGATTGGAAGGTTCGCCCGGGTCTGAGGATCTTTGCCCAGTACGACATGGAGATTTCGGATGAAAATGTGACCGCAGCGGATTATCGATCGACGAGTGTGAGCGGTGGCGTGGAGTTGGAGATGTAGTTGTGAACGGCGTCGGAGAAAACGGTAAGCAAGGGATGCGAGTCGCGGGTGTCGCCATTGGCCTCACCTGGCTGGTGCTTGCGTTCGTGGTGGCTCTGGGGGCCCTGCAACTTCGGGAGCAACTTCGCGGTCAAATCATGAGCCGGGACGGGCAGATTCTTTCGGCGATGGCGCGGGCGCAGGAAGGGGAAACGAACCGGGAAATCGAGTTGTTGGAGGAGCCATGGGACGTGTTCATGCACATCGCGGGTCGCGAGGGGATCCTGGGCGGGTGGCTGTTCGACACGAATTGGACGGCCATTTCATGGCTTCCCGCCTCGGTGCGAGATCCCGCGGTGCCGGAGGAGGCGCTTTCCCCCCTGAGGGCCGGCCAGCCATTCAGTCTGTTCCACCGGGCTCTGTCTGTATTGGACATCAGTTACGACACGAACATCCTGGGCACAGCGAACCTCTCCCAGCGGTTTCCTGTGATCGAAGTGTACGTGCCCCTGAAGGCCTTGCACGGAGAGGGTCCTGGCGGCGTGGCTGGGTTTTTGATCGAAGGAAGCTCGCTGGCCGCCCAGTTCGGCATGCTGGACCGACGATTGACCCTTCAGGCCCTGACGCTTCTCAGCGTGGCGATGGGCATTACCGGAGTGGCCCTGGGGATGGTTTTCCGGCGTCTGAACCGGGCGCACCGCTTGCTGGCGCGGCGGACGGAGGACTTGCAGCGGGCGAATCAGGAACTTTCAAGGTCGGCCCGTATCGCGGCATTGGGGGCCGTGACGGCGCACCTCGTGCATGGACTGAGGAACCCGGTGTCGGGTTTGCAGACGTACGTGTCGTCGCGTGAGGCAGGGGCAGGCGACGCCGGCGAGGAATGGCGGGAGGCCAAGGCCGCCACGCAACGGATGCAAACGCTGATTCACGACGTGGTGCGTGTGATTCGGGAGCAGGAAATGAATTTGGAGTACGAGGTTCCCTTGATCGAACTGGGAGAGGCCGTGGTCCAACGGGCCCGGATTTCGAGCGAACGACGCCAGATCCGCGTCGTGATGGAGGGATCGTCCGGGCGCAACGTGGACAATCACACTTCCGGCCTTCTGGGCCTTATGCTCGGCAACCTGATGGAGAACGCGATCGAGGCCACACCGGACGGGGGGAATGTCCGACTGCACCTCCTCGAGCAGTCCGGCGCGACGATCTGCGAAGTGGTCGACGAGGGGCCGGGTATCCCGGTGGCGGCTCAAGCGCGATTGTTTCAACCGCAGCTCTCGACCAAGGAAGGCGGAAGCGGCCTTGGTCTGGCGATCACACGGCAGTTGGCCCTGGCGCTGGGTGGGGACGTCCGGCTCTTCCGAAGTGACGCACACGGGTCTACGTTCCGCGTCGAACTCCCCCCGGATCGGGAGGGATTGGACTCGACCGAATGGCTCTCGACGGCTTCGTCCGCCGCGGCAGGGACCGGGAATCCGGTGCGCGCATGACGAGGGTTCCTTCACCGATGCGCGGCGGGGCGGGTGGAGGGCGAACGCGGTGGCCAAGCTGGCTGCCGTGGTTCCTCTGCATGTCGGCGTGGTGGGCGAGCGGGATGGGTGTGTGGGCGGAGATGGAGTGGCGCTGGTCCCATCCGCAACCCCACGGGAACAACCTTTCCGACATGGTTTATCGCGATGGCCTGCACGTGCACGTCACAGACCACGGCGGGATCTATGCCAGCACGAATCGCCTGGTCTGGCAGCGACGGGAGTCCGGCACATTGAAGGACCTCCGTGCGGCGGTTTTCTCACAGGGACGCTTCGTCACGACCGGGGAGGAGGGCACCGCTCTTTGGAGCGATGATCTCACGCGTTTCGAACCGGGCACGTTGTCGCCGACGACGGCGGACTGGCTGGAGGGATTGGCGGCGAGCGATGGACTGGTTGTGGCGGTGGGGGACAACGGGGCGGTCTACCGCTCGTCGGACGGCAAGGGCTGGGAGCGTGTCGCGGCGGGGTTCACGACGGAATGGCTCAGGGGAGTTGCCCATGGTGCGGGGCTTTTTGTGATGGTGGGGGAGAATGGATGGGTCGCGAGCAGTCCGGATGGCGCGGCGTGGACCCGGCGGAATTCGGGGGTGACGGTGAATCTGAACCGGGTCGCCTTTGGAGACGGCCGATTTCTGGTCGTGGGCGACAACGGGGTGATTATGACGAGCGCAAACGGCACGTTGTGGACGCGCGAAGCCGACACGGTTTCCAGCAATGCGTTGAACACGGCGGTGCTCTCGCCGGGAGAGCGACTGGTGGCGGGGGATGCATCGATGTCCTTGCGACGACCTCCCTTCGTCTGGCAGGACCAATTGTCGGACACGATCAGCCCTTCGCCGGCCCCGGCCTGGGAATACGCCGCCTCGATCTGGGATGGAACCCGGTACGTCATCGGTGGACGAACGGGCGTGCTGGTGGAGAGTTTCCGGACCAACGCGCCTCCCTTCCAGGACGCGACGTTCTGGTTCCGGCTGGATGACACTCCGCGGAACTGGTTGTGGGACATCGCGTGGGTGGAGGGGACTTATCTCGCGGTCGGGGATCGCTCGACCATTCTCTCGAGCGCCACGGGCGTCGAGTGGTCGTTGGAATCGGTTCCGGAGGTGGCGGCGGAACAAGTGCTCTATGGGGTGGGCGGATCGCCGGACTTCGGCCTTGCGGTGGGTGAAGATGGTTTGATTCTGCGGAGCCCGGCGGGTTGGACGAATATCGTGACGAGCCACGAAGTGGTCGTGGGGACGCGGACGAACATCGTCTGGATGACGAACCACGTGAGCTTGATGGGATTGATCTGGGAGGTCGTGGAGCCGAGGCCGACGACGAACACGTTGCAGGGGGTCGCCTGGGACGGGACCCGACATGTGCTCGTGGGACGAGGGGGGACGGTCTTAACCGGCACGAACACCACGAAATGGACCGTGACCCAAACCAGCGGCCGGGAATACTTGAGCTCGGTGGTGTCGTTCGGGAGCGGTTGGGTGGCGAGCGGAGCGGAAGGAGCTCTCTACACCAGCCCGGATGCAACGGTGTGGACGCGGCGTGATTCCGGAACGACCGCCTGGGTATACCGGTTGCATGGGGTGGGGACGGGATTGATGGCGGTCGGGGCTGGCGGGTTGATTCTCACCAGCGCGGACGGGGTGAAGTGGGTGTCACAGACGAGTGGCACGTCGTCCTTTCTGACAGGGGTTCGTTCGATTGGGGATGCCGTGTACGTATGCGGCGGGCAGGGGACGGTGCTGCGGAGCACCAACCAAGTCGATTGGACGGTGGTTCCATCGTTGACTGGGAAGGCGCTGAACGGCTTGGCGGACCGGGCTTCCCAGCTGGTCGTGGTCGGTGCGGAAGGTGTGATTCTGAGGGCGATCGCCGAGCAGGGCGCGAAGTCGGTGAACATCCAGGGGTACCGGTATTTTCGAGAGCCGGCGCCGCCCGTTGAGGTTCTGACTTTTCAAGGAGTGCCCGAGCAGCGTTTCCGTTGGGAGGGAGGCGCGATTCTTGGGGTGTGGGAGCTGGAGGCGAATTTGGAACTGGACGCCAACGGGACGGCGGTGGTCGGGCGGGAGGCAGACCGGCCGATCCGGTTTCATCGCGCGGCAACGCCGTAGGTTCGGGGCGCGAATGCATTCCTATGGGGCGCGGATCCCGAGGGCGTTGCACCCGGCTGGGTGTGGACGAGGCCTTCGGCCTCCATTCACAGGTTCACCGATGGGGTGGCTCGCGCACGTCGCAGGGTGAGCACGACTTCAAAGCCGCGGGGCGTTCGATTGTTTGCCGTCACGGTCCCGCCGCAGGCGTCGATGCAGGTCTTCACGATGGCGAGTCCGAGGCCGACGCCCCCCAATTCGCGGCTGCGTGACGGTTCGGGCCGGTAAAACGGCTCGAAGAGTCGCAGGAGCGCTTCGGCCGGTACGCCCGGTCCCTCATCCGTCACGGTGAGGGTCACAGCGTCTCCTGGGTCGGTGGCCGAGATCGAGATCGGTCCCTGATCGGCCGCGTACCGGACGGCGTTGCGGATCAGATTGGCGACGGCGCGTTGGAGCAAGCCGGCATCGGCCTCGACGCGCAGCGATTTGGAGATCTCAAAGGGGTGATGTATGGCGTCCGTGCCCTCGCGGGCCCACGCTCGTTCGACGAGCGGCAGGAGCGGTATGGATTCCAGTTCGATGGCGCGCCCGTGGGTGGCCCGTGAGAAGGCGAGCAGTTCGTTGACGAGGGCCGCCATCTCCTCGAGTTCCTCCCGGATGTCGTCGATGTAGGCCTTCGCGTCGCCCGTGTCGCGCTCCCCGAGGACCGCCACCGCCGCCTGCATGCGGGCGAGGGGTGAACAGAGTTCGTGGGCGGCGTCGCCGAGGAATCGCTTTTGTCCCGCGACGAAGCCGGCGAGACGGCCCGCCATCTGATCGATGGCCTCGGCGAGGCGCCCGAGTTCGTCCGAGCGCCGGAGGTCGAGGCGGGATTCGAAGCGACCGGAGGCAATGGCTTCCGTGCCGCGCATCATGCGGCCAATGTCACGGGTGATGCCGCGCATGAGGGGCAGCCAGAAAAGCCCGGAGAGCGCAAAGGCTCCGGCCGCGGCGAGGAGCCAGGGTTTCGCATCCAGCAGGAGAGCTCCGGTCCACAGGGACTCGGAACGGACGACCAGGGATATAGGCCGGAATTCGCCCACCGCGGGGAGATGAATGATGACCCAGTAGGCCGGGGGAACGCCGGCCCGTCGGACGAAGCGCGGAAAGCCTTCCTGGGAGGTGAATTGGGGTCGGCCCCGAGGGCTTCGAGGGAGTTCAGCGTTGGAACGTGCACCGGGATTGCCGAGGCCTCCCCGGGGTCCACGTCCCGGAAACGGGCCGCGTTGCCGGCCGAGAAGCTGAAGGACCTCCGCGGGGGGCGTCTCCGCGGGGCCGGCGAGGGAACGTCCGGTGAGGTCAAACAGGCGGAAGTCCATCTGGTACGCCTCCCGGTAGCGGTCGAGGACCGTGTCGACGTCATTGGGCGAGGTAAACGCGAGGTCGCCGACGAGGATCTGTGCCGCGGCCTGGAGCCGTTCGCCGGCGCGGCCAGCCAGGAGCCAGTCGGGATTCAGGCGGACCTGCAGGACGAAAACGACGGCGAAACCGGCGGACAGAAGCGCGAGATTCAGCGCCAGTCCGACGAGGATCTTCGTGGCAAGTGGCATCCTGGCCCGGGACGTGGACATGGTTTAGGCGTCGGGGTGGATCATGCGGTAACCGACGGACCGCACGGTTTCGATGAAGCGCGGAACGCGGGGATCGTCACCGAGTTTCTTGCGCAGGGCGGAGATATGGACGTCAACCGATCGGTCGAAGACCTCGTAATTGCGATCGCGGACCTCCTCGAGCAGTTGTTCACGGGTCTTGACCCGGCCGGGGGCACGCGCGAGGCAGACGAGGAGATCGAACTCGACGGCGGTGAGGGCGACCGGCTTGTCCCCGATGACGGCGGCGCGTGTGGCGGGGTTGACGTGCAGATCCCGCACGACGATCTCCGCATCGGAGTCACTGGAGGTTGTCGCGGCGTTGGCAGGCGCGGTGACGGGCCGGGTACGGCGGGCAACGGCGCGCAGGCGGGCCAGGAGTTCGCGGGGTGAGAAGGTCTTGGGCAGGTAATCGTCGGCGCCCATTTCAAGGCCGACAATGCGGTCCGCTTCGTCGCCCCGGGACGTGAGCATGAGGACGGGGACGTTGGAATCTCGCCGGATCTGCTTGAGGACCTCGAAGCCGTCGAGACCCGGCATCATGACATCGAGCACGATGGCGTGCCAGGGTTCCAACCGGGCAGCGGCCACACCGGAGGGACCGTCGTGAACGGCGTGGACGTCGTAGCCCATGGGGCCGAGGTAATCGCGGAGGAGTCGGCACAACTTCCGGTCATCGTCCACGAGCAGCACCCGGGGGTTGGCGGCCGGCGTTGGGGAACCAGACGGCTGCATGCACACAGGATGGCGTGGGGAACTGGGCTGCGGCCATGAGTTTTACATCGCCTTAACAATTTCGGCCACAGTGGGACGCACGGGCTTTACACGGGGCTGGCTGACTCTGGACCAACAAGACCGACCGAACGGAAAGTCGGTACTGGCACAAGACCCAACTCATGCACTGTAACCGCGGAGAGGATGCCGGAGCCAGCCGACGGAATCTCCGGAAACACAGAACACCAATGAAAAACAGAATACTGATGGCCTCACTGATGGCGGGGATTTCGCTCTGCGGCCTGGGCAGTCTTGCTCAAACCCCAGCGGTTGAACCCGAATCCACTGCGCCTCGCGGTCCGGGGGGTCCCCGGATCTCGTTCGCAGCGATGGACCTCAACGGGGATGGCTCAGTGTCGGAAGCTGAATTTGACCAAGCGCGCGCTAACCGATCCGGTCGCGGTCCGGGCATGGGTCGAGGGGGAGCGGGTCCCCAGGGAGGGCGAGCGGGCCTGGGCCCCGTGCGGGAGGAATCCTCGACCGACAAGGCGGAAGCGCCAAGGCGGGAAGCGCGGGACGAGGCGGACGCTCCGGCGGTTGAGTCGAAGGGTGACGGCCCCGTGCGTGAGCGGGCCCGCGCGCGTGACGGCGAGGATCTTCAACTACGCGAGCGTCGGCGTGACCGAGGCAACGAGGGCCTCCGGACGCCCCAGGATCGTCCGCGGATGGAACGGATGGAGCAGGCGGAGCGCCGGTCCGAGGAGCGACCTGAATTCCGCCGGGGACCCCGTCACGGCATGGGCCCGGGTTACGGCATGGGACCGGGCGAGGGTCGCGACGCCGGCGAGGGTCGTGGACCGGGGCGCTGGGAACGGCCGATGAATCGGGAGCAAGGTTTGGCGCGGGTGCCGCGGGACGGTCGCGGGGAACGCGGCGGGCGCGGCCCGGGCCGTGAGGGAATGCGACAGGACGGAATGCGGCGCGGGCCTGTTGGGTCGGACGTGGCATGTCCGCATTGTGGACGGTCGGTGGGCGGGCGTTGGGGCGGTGAAGGTCGTGGTCCGCGTGGGTAACCAGTTCCCAAAGGCGGACAACGGGACGGCGCCGTAATCGCGAACAGGCCAAGGAAAAACGGGCTTCCCGCCAGGGGCGGGGAGCCCGTTATCCTTTCGGCCGTGAGAGAGCGAGCATGCACGCGTCGGGTATTTCTAAAGTTGGCAATCCTGGGTGCCGCCTCGGCGCCGGTCGTGACGGCACCCGTCTGGCGGGCGGAGGCGGCGGTGGGGGCGGGGGCGGGGGCGGGGGAATGGATGACGGTCACCGGTCCTGTTCGGAC
>JBBQIU010000057.1:0-9332 GCA_038325245.1 Verrucomicrobiota bacterium | reverse complement strand
CCGACTACCGTCGGCTCCAACTCGAGGCCACAACGCTCAACGACAAGCTTGCGGTGTACGACGAAAAGGTCCGGATGACGAAGGACCTGATGGAAGCGTTCCGGATGGACCCCGGGAAGCTCTCGCGGACTTCGCTGGTCGCGCAGGCCAGCGCAGCCATTCAGCAGGCCGCCATGCAGGGCGGGGTTCAACTGGGACCCGTGCGAGAGACACCTTCACGCGGATCAGGCAAGGAATTGACCGGGATGCAGTTGGAGGGCATGGGGCCGGCGCCGTCGATTCTTCGCTTCCTGGAGACCCTCGGAACGCTGGGGTATCCGCTGGTCACCGACACGATCCAGTTCGGCATAGCGCCAATGGGTCCGGGACAGGTGAAGGTCAGTCTGACGCTCCTGATCCTCGATTTCGAACAATGGAAGGCAGACCCAAGGAGGCCCGATGCTTGAGCGAGCGGAATCCATCCTGAAATGGGTGAGTGCGGGACTTGCGGTGCTGCTTCTGGTGCAGATGGCCGGGGCCGCACGCCGGGTGAACCCCTTGAAGCGGACGTCGGTGCCCGAACCGGCGACATGGACGCCCCCGGCTCCAGGCACGAACGCCCCCGCGGCTTCCGTCGCCGGCCCACCTGGAATGCCACCTGGAATGCCGCCGGGGATGGGACGTCCCGGCGGTCGGGGACCTGGAGGGCCGGGTCCGGCACTGCCGCCGGAAGTTCAGGCGCGCGTGGATCGCGTGATCCAGAGCGAACTCCTGGGCCCCGTGATGCGCCCGCCGCCCATGGCCCTTCTGGGCATCGCCGGGCAGGACGTCTTTCTTCGCGCGCCCAACGGGCAATCCGGGCTCGTGCGGGAAGGCGGTGAGTTGGGGGGCGTCCAGATTCTACGGGTCGGCACGAACCGCGTGTTGGTGAAGGAGAATGGCGAAACCAAGGAATTGATGATCTTCGAAGGGATCGGGGGCGAGAGCCTCCAAGTCCAAGGAAAGCAAGGAACACCGTGAATCCACCATATTCCCAAACATTGAAGCCGGCCCAGGCGCTGGGGCTCGGACTCGGTCTCGCCCTGCTCCTGGCCTCGTGCGGTCCGCGCCCCGACCCCGCCGAGTCGGGGACGACACCCCCAGCGGCCACCAATGCCCCAGCCGCGGCGAACGCGTCCGCGGCCACCAATGCCCCGGCCGCGGCGAACGCGTCCGCGGGCACGAATGCCCCAGCCGCGGCGAACCTGGCCGCGGCAGCCCAGGGAGGCACAAACCAGGCGGCGGGTGGCGTCACCGCCACGAACGCGGTGCCCCTACCGCCAGGAGATCCCGGCGCCCCCGGTGTGCCGGGAGTGCCCGGCGTGGGTGTTCCTGGAGCGCCGGACGCGGCGGCCTCCACGAATTCCGCGGAAGGCATCCTGGTCGCCTTCCAGGGCGCGAACGTTGAGATGATCGTGCAGTGGCTGGCGCAGACGACGGGCAAGACGGTCGTGAAACATCCCCGCGTTCAATGCCAGTTGACGATCGTTAGTTCGAAGAAGGTGTCGACCCGCGAAGCCATCGACATCGTCTACCGGGCGCTCGCGCTCGAGGGATTCACGGCGGTGGAAACCCGCAACTCAATCCTCCTCCTCCCCGAGGGGACCGACGTCAGGGTGAGCCCGGAAATCCTGAATGCGGCGAGTTCCGACATTCCGGAAGGCCGAACACGCACGATGAAGATCTTCCCGCTTACCCACGTCTCGCCGTCGGACATGAGGGACAAGATCCGGGGCGTGCTTTCGGAGAAGGGCACCGCGGAGGCCGATGAGCGCGCTGGAACCCTCGTCGTCACGGATTTGAACGACAACCTGCGTCTCGTGGCCGAGTTGTTGAAGGAAATGGACGTCACGTCGGTAGGGGATTCCGTGGTCGAGATCTTCCGCTTGACGCACGGGGAGCCGGAGGAACTCTCGAATCTCATCGGTTTGATTCTCAATGCGCAGGCTGGTGGTAGCGGCAGTGGTGGTGGTAGCGGCAGTGGTGGAGCGAGTTCTCCCAGCCGATCTTCCGGAGGCGGGCCGCCTGGAATGCCCGGCATGCCGGGAATGCCACCCGGCATGCCCGGCGGTGGCGGCTCGCCGTCACCGGGCGGCGGTTCCTCGGTCAGTTCGAGCGGGACGTCGCAGATCCGGATCTGGCCTGACCGTGTCGGCAACCGATTGATCGTGTCGGCGCCGAGATCCCGGATGGAGGACGTGCGGAAGCTCGTGGAACTGCTGGATACGGACAAGCCGGGCGACGTGACCGTGCGCGTGCTCCCGCTCAAGCACGTGAAGGCGGCGGACCTCGTGAAGGAGATCCAGCCGCTCTACCAGAAGGTGAACGCCCGCACGCCGAAGGAGGCCGTCGAGATCGCGGCCAATCAACGTTCCAACTCGCTGATCATCCTGTCGACGGAGAGCAGCTTCAACAATTTGAGCGAGTTCGTCGCGGCGCTCGACACCGCCGACGCGCAGGACAAGGTCATCCGGACGTTCCACTTGAAGAACGCCGACGCGCAGGACGTGGCGAAGCAGCTTGAGACCCTGACCCAGGACCAGGGGAACACCTCCCCTTATCGCTACATTTACTTCGGCGGCATGGAGTCGACGCAGACGGAGAAACTGAGCGTGGTCGCGGATCGGCGACGCAACTCGATCGTCGTGCAAGGGCCGCCGGCGCGGATGGAGGGGGTGGCGCAGATGATCGAGGAACTGGACGCTCCGGTTTCCGACGACGCGCTCGCGCCGAAGATTTATCCCCTGAAGTTCGTGAGCGCCGTGGACATCGAGGATGTGCTCAACGAGTTGTTTCTCAAGAAGCAGGACCGGCAGCTCCCGTACTGGTATTACGATGAGACGGGGAACGAAGGGTCGGCGGACCGGGACGTGGGACGGCTTTACGGAAAGGTCCGGATCACGAGCGAGCCGTACTCGAACAGCCTGATCGTCACGGCGAATTCGAAGGAGAACCTCGAGGCGGTGGAGGCGATTCTGCAGCAGCTCGATGTGCCTTCGCAGGCGGGCGAGACGACGATGCGGATTCCGCTTCGGTTCGCGACCGCCGCGGACCTTGCCAACAGCCTCAACATCCTCTTCGCGAAGAATGGTTCGCCTCCGCTGCGACCGGTCCAGCAGCAGCCCCAGCAGAACGCCAACCCGCAGCAGCTCCAGGCGAACTCGGCGGGCGTCCCCGCCCAGAGCAGCTTCGAACTGAGCCTTGAATCCAAGGACGACGGCTACTTTCCCTGGCTCGGCGGCCAGCCGGACAATCCTCGAGGCACGGACGGCCGTTCCACGACCCGGCAAGTGAGCGACCTCGTCGGGCGCGTCCGCGTGGTGGCTGACGAGCGGAGCAATGCGCTCCTGGTGTCGGCCAACCTCCACCTTCTCGCGCAGATTCTGAAGCTCGTGGACGAAATGGACGCCCCGACCGCCCAGGTGCTGATCGAGGCGCGCATTCTGGAGGTGGCGACGGACAAGCTGGACAAATTCGGAGTGCGCTGGTCGCCCGACGGAAGCCAGGTGTTCAGCGGGGATGACTTCGACAACTCCATCCTCGCCAACACGCGGGGGCGGTACACGACCGGCTTCGGTGGAAAGACGGAAGTCAACAATCCTCCCGCGGGCGAGATCGCGTCGGCGATTACGATGCTGCGGTCCGGGGTGCTGGATGCCACGGTGAACCTGGATATCCTGGTGCAGTTCCTGCGCAAGAACACGGATGCCACCGTCCTGGCGGAGCCGCGGATCAACATCGCGGACAACGAAATGGGCCGCCTGTTCGTGGGTCAGCAGGTGCCGTTCATCGACAAGAGCCAGAGTACGGACGTGGGCGGCCTGGTGCAGAGTTTCCAGTACAAGCTGGTCGGCGTGATCCTGGAGGTGACGCCGAGGATCAACAGCGCCGGGGACGTGTCGCTTCGGATTCGCGCCGAGTCGTCATCGATCCAGCCGAGCCAGGTGGTGTCGGGCGGGCCGGTGGTCGACACCCGGAACTTCAGGACGGACGTGACGGCCAAGAGCGGCGAAACGCTCGTTCTCGGCGGCATCATTCAGAAGCAGCTCTCGGACACGGTGCGCAAGGTGCCGATATTGGGCGACATCCCCGGACTGGGCTGGGCGTTCAAGAAGAAGGACAAATCGGCCCGCAACGTCGAACTGATGGTCTTCCTTCGGCCCAAGGTCACCCGCACACCGCAGGAGGCACGGGCCCTGATGGATGAACTGGACACGAAGGCGCCCCTGATCGCGCCATGGAAGAACGGCGGTGTTCCCGCCGATATTTTCGAAACGCCGGGAAAGAAGAAAAAGAGGGCGGCACCCGCACCCCAACCTGAACCGGCGCCGCCCGCCGCCGACGCCCCTTAGCCACCGACTCAGTCATGGCGCACGCGAGGGCGCGAAGGCGCGAAGGAAGGGAAGACGAATCCTGAATTCTGTGATCCGTGGATACGTGGATACGTGTACTGACCGGCTGGGGTCTCCCTCGAGAACCCGATGCGAAAGTTCCTACGGAATTTTTTTCGCGTTCTTCGCGCCTGCCAGTGAACACACGAGCAAGTCATTGTTTATCAGGGGATCGATCGTAAGACCGTCACCGAAACCACACCGACCTTCACCAAGTTCATTGCTGCAATCAAGCAGCCCCAAAAAAGCTGACCGGTTCTTCGCGCGAGGCATGTTGATTTCAACCGAATCGTTCCGGCTTAGCGGGAACGATTTGGGATTTGAGATTTCGGCGGATCTCGCCGGATTCTTCCGTCATGGCTTCTCGACTGGCGGACAAGTGGGTGTTGATCACCGGGGCTTCGAGCGGGTTCGGCGCGGCTGCGGCGCGAGCCTTTGCGGCGGAAGGTTCGCGACTGCTGCTGGGCGCGCGGCGATTGGATCGACTGGAGGAAGTCGCGGGGGAGGCGCGCGCAGCCGGTTCCCCGGGAGTTCATGCTCACGCCCTTGACGTGGCGTCCACGAACTCCGTGGAGGCGTTCGCCGGTTGGGTTCGCGGGGTGACCGGTTGCGTCGATGTGCTCGTGAACAACGCGGGCGGGGCGCACGGGATGGAACCGGTGGCCGAGGGGCGGGACGAGGATTGGGAGGCGATGATGCAGGCCAATGTGCTCGGGGTGCTGCGGATGACACGGGCGATGCTCCCGCTGGTGCCCCGCGATGCGGGGGGGATGATCCTGAACATCGGGTCGATCGCCGGCCGCACACCCTACGAGAACGGCGCAGCCTATTGCGGGAGCAAGGCGGCCGAGTTGGCGATCAGCCGGTCGCTCCGGATGGAATTGAACGACGTCGGCATCCGTGTGGTATCGCTGGACCCCGGTCTGGCGGAGACGGAGTTCTCAATGGTCCGGTTCAAGGGCGATGGGGAACGTTCGAAGAAGGTTTATGCAGGGACGCAGCCGTTGGTGGCGGAAGATGTGGCGGAGGCGGTGGTCTGGGTGGCGTCCCGACCTCCCCACGTGTGCATCGACGAGTTGATCATCAAGCCCACCGACCAGGCGGCGATTCACAAGGTTCACCGGCGGCCCGCTTGAAGGCCTTCACGGAATTTGCCAGGGAGACACGGAGGTTTTTGGCCATTTCTGGCCGGCCGCCGCCAAGTGGGGCGGCATGAGACCGCCCAGGGGGATGCCCTGATCGCTATACACAACGTGCGCGGAGGGCATTTCCCAATCCCGAAGGGATTGCGTCGCAAAGCCCAGGGTTGCGAGGAACGAGCTACCCTGGGTGGGATCGCCGAAACACCCACAACCCCAACGGGGTTGCGTCGAGGTGGCACAACCCCGTTGGGGTTGATGCATGAACGTCATTGACCCAGGGTAGGCCCGCTTCGCGGTCCAACCCTGGGCTTCCGGACGGAATCCCGTTGGGATTCCAGACCGGAAGACTGGCCAATCTCCAGTCCGAGGGCGGTGCCGGAGAGGATCACGACCGAGGCGACGACCATCTGCACGGTGAGCGATTCTCCCAGGAATAGGGCCCCCCAGAGGATGGCAAAGACCGGGACCAGAAACGTGGTCGAGGCGACTTGGGTGGCGGTCGCGGTTTTCAGGAGGCGGAAATAAAGCAGGTAGGCTGCGGAAGTGCAGAGCACTCCGAGCAGCACAACGGACAGCCACGCCATCGGCGGGGGACTGGCGTCGGGCCAGAGGGCGATGCCGGGAATCAGGAGGCCGATTGCGCCTCCAACCAGGGTGCCGCCCGCGGAAATTTGGGAGGGTAATTGGGCAAAGCGGCGTTTCGCGTAGTTGCCTCCAAATCCGTAGCAGAGCGTGGCGGCGATGGCCGTGACAACGGCCCAGCCCGAGCCGCCCCCGCGAAACGACATACGGCCCCAGCAGAGGATGGCCACGCCGGCGAGGCCAAGTGCCAGGCCCACCCATTGGCTGGTGCGAAGTCGTTGCCGCCAGATGAGCCACGCCACGAGGGCCGTGGTGATCGGTGTGAGCGCGTTCAGAAGCGACGTGAAGCCGGCTGTCAGGCTCAAAGAGGAATACGCCAGGAGGGAAAAGGGGATCGAGGCGCTCAGCAGGCCGTTGAGGAACAGGGAGCGCCAATGGGTTCGAAACCGTACCCGATGGACGCTGAGGCGCAGGAGGGGCAGAAAACAAACCCCCGCGATGACGAGGCGCACCGAGATGAGGGCGATCGGTCCAAACGACGCCGCGGCGACCCGCATGAAGAGGAAGGAGGCACCCCAGAGGGCCGCGAGGGCCACAAGCATCAGGGATTCGCGGGCCTTCATCGATGGGGCCGGCTTATCGGTCGCATGGCGTGGCAAACTACCCACGATATGACGACGAGGAAATCGGGAAGGCGCTTGTGCGGAGTGGGGTGAATACCCCATTTCTGTCGCCGCGGATTTCAAGGATAAAGTCGCCTTATGATAGCCAATTCGGGTTCGCTGGGTGATGGGATTCCTTCCGGCAGGCAGTTCACAACACGGCTCCATGGCGTCGGCCGAATCCTGGCGAACCGCTGTCAACGCATCCTTGTGGTCGAGCACGACACGGCCAGTCGCCGACTCAAGGTTCAGGTGCTTACTGGCGCCGGCTACGAGGTGGAGATGGCGGAGAAGGAAGCGGTGGGCTGGGATGCGATTCGTGCCCACGCATTCAATCTCCTCATCAGCGACCACAATATGCCGGACTATTCGGGCCTGGAATTGGTCAAGCGGGTGCGCTCCGCACGGCTGCCTCTGCCGGTGATTCTGACGTCCAGCGCGCTGCCCGAAGAAGAATTGGACGGTAACCCGTTGCTTCAGATTACCGCCACGTTGCTCAAGCCGTTCTCCCCTGGCGAGTTGCTGGAAACCGTGAAGGAGGTGCTGCGCGCGCCGCGCCGCGTCGCCTTCGGACGCCAATTCCGTCCGGTGACCGCGGATTCGCTGAGGTTGACTCCTCATTCTCCAACTGGGGTCTCAACGAACGAGGTCCCGCTCTTGGTGCTGAAAAGGACTATCCCCAAATCCCGGATTTGAAGCATGATGATCGGCCCGTCGCGGAATGGGCGCGACGAACATCCTTAATCACATGCTGGCAATTCGAGATCTCAAGATGGCGGTGGGCGGTCGGACGTTGTTCGAAAACGCCTCGCTCCAGGTCAATGCCGGAGAGCGCGTGGCGCTGGTCGGGCCGAACGGCGCGGGCAAGACCACGCTGTTTTCGATCATTCTCAAGGAGTCCGAGCCCGATTCCGGGGCTGTGGAACGGGATCCCTGGACGATGGTCGGTTATCTCCCGCAGGAAGCCGAGGCCGTGGGGTCCGAGACGGTGCTGGAGGTGGCGACGGGACGGGCAGGGGAGTTGCCCGCGTTGGAGCGGAGACTTCATGAACTGGAGGCGTCGGGGGACGTCTCGTCCGCCGAGTACCTCGAGGCCCATGCCAAACACGACGCGTTGAACGATTCCCAGGTCGAGGCCAAAGCCAGAAAGTTGCTGGTCGGCCTCGGCTTCCGGGAGTTGGATTTCGACCGGCCCGCCCGCGAGATGAGCGGCGGCTGGGTCATGCGCGCCCACCTGGCACGGCTCCTTGTCATGGAACCGGACCTCCTCTTGCTGGACGAGCCCACCAACCACCTGGACTTGCTCTCGCTTCTCTGGCTGCAGAATCACCTGAAGAACTACACCGGTGCCCTCTTGATGATCTCCCATGACCGCCAGTTCATGGACGAAATCGTCGACCAGGTGCATGAGATCGCTGAACGGCGGTTGGTGGCTTACACGGGGAACTATTCCGATTACCTGAGGCTGCGGGAGGAGCGGTACGAGCAGCAGTTGGCGGCCCACAAGAACCAGCAGAAGGAGATCCAGTCGTTGCAGGAGTTCGCCGATCGCTTCCGCGCCGTGCCCTCCAAGGCGTCGCAAGCCATGGCCAAGCTCAAACAGATTGAGCGGATGGAGTTGATCGAAAAGCCGATGGCGCCGCGGAAGCCGGTACGTATCCAGATTCCCTCACCGCCCCGCGGCGGACAGCGCGCGGTCGCGCTCGAGGGAATCCACATGGCCTACGGACTGAACAAGGTCTATTCGGGACTCGACCTCATCGTCGAACGAGGTGAGCGGACCGTGCTGGTCGGACCCAACGGGGCAGGCAAGTCCACCCTCCTGAAGATCCTTGCCGGAGTGGTGGAATTCCAGCGAGGCGAACGAAAGCTCGGGCACAACGCCAAGATCGGCTATTACAGCCAGCACCGAGCCGGCACCCTCGACCCCAACAAAACGGTGTTCGAGGAGGTCATGACCAGTTCGCTCGCGCTTCGGGAAGAGGATGCCCGGGCCCTGCTCGGCTCCTTCCTCTTCCGCAAGGATGACATCTACAAGCTCACTTCGGTTCTGAGCGGTGGAGAGAAGAGCCGGCTCAACCTCATCAAGTTCCTCGTCGATCCCCCCAACCTCCTGCTGATGGACGAGCCCACGACGCATCTCGATATCCAGACCGTCGAATCGCTCACGCTGGCCCTCGAACGCTACGAGGGCACCCTCGTCTTCATCTCCCATGACGTGCACTTCATTCGGAGGCTCGCCACGAAGGTGCTCCACGTCCGGTCGGGCAAAGTGGTCGTCTACCCGGGCGGCTACAATTACTTCCTGGAGAAGACGGGCGCCCTCGGTAACGCCCGCGCGGCACTCACGGCCGCATAGTCGAATCATTTAGTTGACGGTGCTTAGTGGGATGCTCTATGACTTGGGCAAGTCGTTCGGGATGGCCGATCGGTGATACGGAACGCCGGGGCCCCTCGAGAAACGTTCGTCCAAGTCGTTGTCGTGCCATGAAGCCGAGTTTCCAACTGCCCTCCCAGTTAGTTGCCACCCTCGCCGC
>JBBQIU010000056.1:0-9367 GCA_038325245.1 Verrucomicrobiota bacterium | reverse complement strand
GGACTTCCTTGGGGCCATTCGGCTACTGCGCGAGCATCTGGGGGTGAATCCGAAGGCGTACGAGGCGCAGATTCGGATCGCAGAGATTTATGAGAAGGACCTGAACAATCCGCTCGCGGCGGCGTTGGAATACGAGGAACTGCTCAAGTCGCGTCTGCCGCTGGAGAAGCGGGGATGGACTTCGATCCACCTGGTGAACTTGTACAACCGCCTGGAGAAGCCGGACCAGGCGATCGCGTGCCTGCAACGGGTCGTGGTGGAATGTCCGGGAACGGCGGCCGCGAACAAGGCGAGGGAACGCCTGGAGGCGGCCGGATTGGAGGTCCCGGAACCGCCAAAGGACACGCCGGATTCACCCGACGAACCGCCATCGAATCTGCCGCCGGGGTTCCGGCCGAAAAATTCCTAATTCGCCGTGATCCGTTTGAGAACCCAATCGGGTTTGTCGGCCAGATTGGCCCACCGGCGCATGTCCTGAAGTTCGCGCAGTCCGGGGGAATCGACATGTCCATCGGTGACGGCGGCAATCGCGCGTCCGGTGTAGCGGGGATGGACGAAGCCCCAGGCGTCGGGGCCATCGGCCGGGTCCCAGCGCGTGGCCCAGCGGCGGGTATCGAGGTAGGGCGGTTTGACGACGTGTGAGCCGTTCACGATCCGGTTCTCGAAGGGGCCACGCGCGGACACGAACGCCATGAGGTCGGCCGGCCGGAGAATCTGGGTGGTTTGCAGAACGCAGAAATCGCCAAACAAGGCAATGGCGCGTTCGTCGGGGGGAAGTTCGATGTCGTCGCCGCCGACGAAGACGGAATTGATTCCGAGGGAGGGGAAGACGCTCGGGGCGTAGATCTTGAGGAACGGGTCGGGGAGACGGCGGAACTGTTCCAGGAGCACGCGGTTTTCGTTTGCGTAGATGACGTCGAAGTTGTTGCCGAGGTAGGGAGCGAGGCGCCAGGGGTAGCGCGCGTTGATGGGCGTGGGGACTTCATTGCCGTCGAAGTCCTTGGCGGGATAACCGTGGCGGAAACCGGGCAGGACCTTGTCGGAATGGTCGTCCGCGTAGAGTTGCCAGGCGAGGATGAGCTGGCGGGCTGAATTGATCTCGTTGATCTTGCGGGCCTGTCGTTTGGCGTTCCCAAGCGCGGGAAGGAGGAGGCTGGCGAGGATGGCGACGATGGCCATGACAACCAGCAGCTCAACGAGCGTAAAGCCACGTTCGAACCGGGGCCGGGGCCGCGATGATGGGGCAGGTCGCCGCATGGGGTCGTTTCGGAGCCCGGCGAACACCGGGGGTCGGCAACAGTGCCCCACGGTCGGGAGCAACTCAACCCCCTTGGAGAGCCTCGCGTTCCGGATCAGGACGCGCCCTTCGAGAATCAGAGGTCCAGAACCTGAAGGTGTTTGGCGAAAACCAGTTTCGTTCTCTGCGCTCTCTGCGTTCCCTGTGGTCTCAGTCCAAACGGGCAGGCCTCCAGGCCCACGTGAATGCGACGGACATGAGCGCCGGACGGGGAGGGATTTGCCACAAAGAACGCAGGGAACGCAGAGACTTGGAAGGACCGGATCGCAAGGATTTGGGAAATGCCCTCCACGCACGTTGTGTTGAAAGCTCAGGGCATCGCTCTGCGCAGTCTGCGCTATAGCGGCCCCGATTCCGGATTTCGGAGAAATCCGGGGAGCCTCCCGATTGTCGCCATTGAAATTCCTGGGAACCTGTGAACAATGCCGTCCTCGTTTCTGATATGAACAAACACCTAATCATTTTCACGGCAGCGCTGTCTTTCGGCGGAATGGCGGCGACGGCTGCCGAGGTCAAATCCGCCGAGGACCTAAAGGACCCGCGCTCGAAGGCCAGCTACGGTCTCGGCATTCAGGCCGCCACCACTTGGAAGAATCGGGGCGCCGACGTCGACTGGGATGCCTACATCCGCGCCTTGCGGGACGTCGCGGGCGGGAGTTCGCCCCTCATTGATGACGCGCAGATTCGCGAGGCGATGACGCAGTTCCAGAAGGACACGCAGGCTCGCTACCAGGCGAAGCTCGACGAGGATGGCTCGAAGAACAAGCAGGCGTCGGAGAAATTTCTGGCGGACAACATGTCCAAGCCAGGCGTGAAGTCGACCCCTTCGGGGTTGCAGTACAAGGTCATGCAGATGGGCGAAGGCCAGAAGCCGTCGGCCGCGGACACTGTGACCGTGCACTACACGGGCACGCTGATCGACGGGAAGAAATTCGACAGTTCGCTCGATCGCGGGCAGCCAGCGACCTTCCCGCTCAACAGGGTGATCCCGGGCTGGACCGAAGGGCTTCAGCTCATGCCGGTCGGATCCAAGTTCCAGTTCTATATTCCTTCGGCGATCGCCTACAGCACGAACGCCCCGGCGACGATCGGACCCAACCAGGCGCTGATCTTCGACGTGGAACTGTTGAGCGTGGCGACCGCCACGCCGCCGCAGCCGGTGACCAGCGACATCATCAAGGTCCCCTCCCAGGAAGAAATGGCCAAGGGCGCCAAGATCGAGGTGATCAAGGCCGAGGACGCGAAGAAGCTGGCCGAACAGGAAAAGCAGAAGAAGTAGCGTTCCGCCGCGGACCCGATTTTACAGGCGCCATCGCCGCGATCCGGCCGTGGCGCCTTTTCCTTTTTTGCCACGGAGGAACGGAGGCATGGGGTGGTCGGCGCGGGCGCCTCGGTGGGCTGGGAGCGGGGGTGAAACGTCAAACTTCCTCAAGCGCTTCGGTGGCGTCGCCGAATGGGCCGGGACGGACGCCCATCTTGTCCATCATAGAAAGGAAGAGGCGGCACATTTGGCGGTTGGGCTTGTCTTTGTAGTCGAGCACCCGTCCGCCGCGAATCCGGCCGCCACCGCCGCCGATCAGCACGACGGGGAGTTGGGTGGCGTCGTGATTCCCCGTGAGCATGCTGGAGAGATAAAGAAGCTGGGTGTTGTCGAGTGCCGACCGTCCTCCCTCGTCGATGGCGTCGAGGCGCCCCGCAATGTAGGCGACCTGCTCGAGGAAGAACTGGTTCACCTTCAGCCAGTCGGCGGTGTCCGAATGGGAGAGAAGGTGGTGGATCATGTAGTCGACGCCGAGGTGGGGAAAGCGCAGCGACGAGTGATCGTTGTTGAGCTTCAGGGTGCAGACCCGGGTGGCGTCGGTCTGGAAGCCGAGCACGAGAATGTCGCACATGAGCCGCATGTGCTCTGAGATGTCCTGGGGAATGCCGTCGGCGGGGCGGGGTCGGTCGGGCTGGGTAAGGGTGGGGCGCCAGCCTTGGAGTTCGCCCTTTTTTCCGGCCTGTTCGATGCGGCGTTCGACGTCGCGAACGGATTCGAGGTATTCGTCGAGTTTCCGCTGGTCGGTCACGCTGACGTTGCGGCGGAGGTCTTGGGCGTCGGAGAGGATGGCGTCGAGGACGCTGCGGTCGCCTTGGCGCACCTCGTCATTGAAGAGGCTATCAACGGCGGGGGGGGGTTATTTTTCGAGGGGCGTGGGGGTGGTGGGGGAGCTCCACGAGATATGGGAGCTGTAGAGCATCGAATAGTTCTTGTGGACGGACGGATTGGATTTCTCACAACCGAGGACCAGGGACGGGACCTTGGTGGACGTTCCGTAACGCTGGGCGATGAGCTGGTCGATGCTGGTACCCGAACGGATCTCGCCGCCGGACGCGAGCGGGGCGCCGGAGAGCAGGTTGCCGGTCTGGGAGCTGTGGATGTTCCCTTTGAGGGCCTCGTCGTTGTAGAGGCCACGAATGAAGGTGAGTTTCTGTCGGAATGGGGCGAGGGGCGCGAGGACCTGTCCCAGTTCCATCGATGCGCCTTCTCCGCGGGCCCACCATTCCTTGGAATGAAAGCCGTTGCCTGAGAACAGGACGGCGAGTCGGACCGGGGGTTCGCTCGAGGGCTTCGATCCGGTAGGCTCGTCGCCCCAGACACGAAGGGATTCCATCCAGGGAAGGGCCATGGTGACGCCGAGGCCGCGCAGGAGCGTCCGGCGTGAGAAGCGATGGGATCGGGGGTTCATAGGGGATGTGGGTGTGACAGAATGGGCACGGCGGTTCATGCGTACTCCCTACTCGTGCCCTTCATCCCGGCCGCGGATTTCACGGAATTGACGGCTGCGGACGATGGTTTCCAGGGCCGCGGTCACCCGGCCTTCATGGGTGTCGAGATGGGAACGAATTTCCTGCAGAAGCGGCGTGTCGGACAACTGAACACCGCGACCGAGAGCATAGCCGAGAAGCTTCCGGCTGAATTGACCAAGAAATGCGTCTCGGCGCTGGTGAAGGAGATAGACGCGAAGGCCATCGAGGCCGTTGAAGGTGGCACCATCCGCGGTCTTGGCGGCGGTGGCGATCGGTCGGCCCGCGAGGTCCCGGGTTCGGGAGCGGCCAATCGCGTCGTAGCCTTCCAGCGCAAAGCCGTACGGATCGATGCGGACGTGGCACCCGGCGCAGCGGGGGTCGAGACTATGGCGTTCGACGAGTTGCCGGACGGAGAGTTCCTCCGAGGTTTCGTCTTCGGGGAGAAGGGGGACGTCCTTGGGCGGCTTGGGCAGCTTCTCGCCGAGCAGGACTTCCGAGACCCAGTTGCCACGCAGGATCGGGCTGGTGCGGGAGGCGCCGGATTGGCGGGCAAGCGTTGCGCCGAGGCCGAGCACTCCCCCGCGTGCGTGGGAACGGATGTTGTCGACGCGGCGCCACGTTGGGCCGGTCACGCCCGGGATCGCATAATGCGTGGCGAGGGCTTCGTTAAGAAACGTATGGTCGGCATCGAGGAGCGCGTCGACGGGCCGATCGTTCTGGAAGAAATCCGTGAAGAAGAGGATGGCCTCCTCGTACAGGGCGCCGCGTACGGTCGTGAAAGTGGGGAAGTGGCGTTCGCTCTTCTCGTCGAGTTCGTCGAATCCGTGGATGTGAAGCCACTGGCAACCGAACTCCGTGGCGAGCCGACGGATTCGTGGATCGCTCAGCATCCGGCGCATGTGCTGGACAAGGTTCTCGGGGTTTCGGAGTTGTCCGGCGTCTGCGGCGACGCGAAGCGGTTCGTCAGGCGGGGAGGACCAGAGGAAATAGCTCAGGCGGTTGGCGAGTTCCCAGTCGGAGACGGGTTGCGATTCCTTGCCGGCCGGGGGTTCCTCGACGCGGTACAGAAACGACGGCGCGACGAGAATCCGGGCGAGGGTCATGCGGACGGCTTCGTCGTGCGGTAGTTCCTGGCTGCGGAGACGGGCGTAGAGGGCGCGAAGGTCGCGTTCTTCGCCCGGCCGAAGGGGTCGCCGCCAGGCGCGCGGCGCGAGTTCCATCAGGGCATCGACGTGGTGCGGTTCGGTGTCGCTGAGACGCTGCCGGAATTGGGCGGCGCGCGCATGGATTGGGGCGCGCAGGGGTTCGAAGACAGTGGGATCGGCATCCTGGGTCGCGTACTCCATCAACTGCGCGAAGGCGTCCACCAGCGTGAGCGCGTCGTGGGAGACGTAATGAAGCTCGTCCCAGAGCCGGTCGAGACGCGCGGCTTCCGTGTCGTCGAGCATGAGGCGCCGGAGGCTGTCGTCTTCGCGGTAGAACAAGGTGAGCGTCACGACTTCGTCGACGGGAACGATCCGGGTGTAGCAGAGGGCGGCGGGGAATATCCGGCGAAAATCGTCGAAGGCGGCTTCCAGACGGCGGCGTGCGGCGCTGTCTTCCGCCACGACGAACGAGCTCTGGGGGTCGGGCACGGGAATCGGTGGGGCGTCGGGGGCGGCCACGATCTCCGCCCGGAATTGGGCGCTCGCTTCGGGGCCCGCTTTCGGGTGAAGCCGGGCCGTCACCGCCAATTCGGCGCCTTCGGCGAGTTCGCCGGGAATTCTGAATTCCAAGGCCGCAGGCGCCTGGAGGCAGAGGCTCGCGGATTCGACGGCCGTTCCGTCGGGGTGGTGGCCGAAGGCGGCGGGGCTGAGGCCGGGTTCGGATTCCCGATTTTCGAGAGCCCAATCGGGGTCAACGGGCGATTGATTACCCGCGACGTCTTGAACCGCGAGCAGGCTTCGCAGCAGCGGGCCGTTGGGGGCGAACACCTGGCGGTGGAGGACGGCATCCGGGTGTTTGGAATCGGACGGGCCGCCGGTTTCCAGCAGGCGTTGAAATTCTTTCGCGAGAGACGTCCGTTCGGATGGATCGGTGGCAAGGCGCCAGCGCGAAAGAACGGAACCTGGGGGAAGGGTCGGCGCTACCGACCCGTCATTGGCGACCGGTTCGGTGTGGAAATGCCAGACGCCCGGATTGCCCTGACGGTCCGCATGGGGATTGCTGGCGAGAACGTCCGGGGAGATATCGTCGGCGAGGTTCCAGACCCGCGGCGTTCTGGCGGAGTCGGTCGGAATCTCGGTCATGAAAAGGTCGATGGCGGTGAGGTCGCAGGAGTGGTTGCCATCGCGGGGCCCGATCAACAGGGAGACGACGTCGCCGGAGCGGACGGAGCCGAGCGGGATCGGGTCAGGCCGGGCGGATCGGCTTCCCTGGGCGACGCCGGAGGCGAGGCGTTGGCGGATGGAACCTCTGCGGCTTTCGAGGGACCACGTCACGCCGTTTCCGCATTCCGGATGGGCGTGAGTCACGACGATTTCGACGCGCAGGTCGGCATCAATCGGGGACCGCCAGCTGACGGCAGCCTGGAACGTTGGGGAGGGGTGGACGGTGACGCCGCGGGCGCGGAGGTTGCCGGGAATCCGCACGGGCTGGTCGGAGTCGTTGGCAAAGAGGCTGGGGGTCTCAAGCTTGCCCCAGCCCTTCACGAAGGTGTAGCCGGCCGTTGATTCGATGCGGTCGGTGAAGTGATCGGTGAGCGCCACGGGGCCACCCGTTCCAATGCCCAGAGTATCGAGCCAGGCCTTGAGAAGGACGGGTTCGACCCCGTGCTGACGGGCGATGTCGGCGACGACACGGTCATCGGGGGAATCGTGGTTTGCGACGGCATCGGCGGCGGCGAGGCACACGGCAGCCGTTGAAACGACCTGGGTGCGGCCGGTGGCGAGTCGTCGGGAGACGAAGCGAAGGTCGCGAATGAGCAGGTCCGGACGCCCCGGCGCGACGAGGCGCGGGCGTTCCCAGAGGATCCAGTCGTCGACACGGCCGTCGCCGGCGTCGGAAGCTTGGAGGCGGACGGTGACGAACGGATGGTCTGTGGCGTTGGTCAATCGGACGCGGAATTCCTGGCGGGAGACGAGTGGAGTGACCGGTTCCATCCAGGCTTTGGGGCCGCCGACCTTTCCGATGTGCCCGACGCTACCGAATTTGAAAAGGGCCTGCTGCCACGAAGCGACCAGGGCGGCCAGGGCGGGGGGAGAGACGGCGTCGGCGCCGAGCGCGTGGGATCGGGCGACGTTCAGAAGCAGGGACGGTGAATCCGAGGCGAAGGAATCGTGGAGGGTGGCGAGATACCTGGCGCTCACCCCAGCGTCGCGGGCGATGGATTTCAGGGCTGCGGCGGGCTCCGACGGCTGCGCTTCGCCACGCAACGCGTGGAGCGCGCCGAAGTAGCGTTCGAGTGGGAGGCGTCCGCCTTCGTTCGTCCCCCAGACCAGCCCCTGGAGGTTGACGCGGGTGCTGCCCTGAGGGTCGGTGTACGGCCGGTAGAAATCGCGAATCTTGGTCAGGATCTCCTCGGTCCAATCGCGTCGGGACGTCGAAGGGGAGAAACGAAGGCCGTCGGGAAGAAAGACCGTGTGGCCGGCGAGTTCGCGGGCGGCGTCGAGGTATTTGGTCAGAAGTGTCGGCGACATGACCAGGGCGCCCCCGGTGTTCATGAATCCTTCACCGGCGGCGCCGTCGACAGGGAACTCGCGGGCGGGGTCGAGGGATTCGACGCCCGTCAGGTCGCGGACCGTGTAGGTGTACTCGGCGTTGGAGAGACGGCGGAGGATGACTGGACCGGGGTCGCCGGCGCGGGCAAGTGCCAGGTGGTCCAGAAGGGACCGGGTCCAGGACTCGAGGCGCTCGCGTTCCGCAGGGGTGGGTTGGGGTTTGTCCTTCGGCGGCATTTCCCGAAGGGCGAGTTGTTCGGCGACACCTTGCCAGACCCTGGGTTCGCGTTGGGCGTCGGCCGGAGTGGTGAAGCGCTCGAGGTCGAGGTCGCCCTTCTGGGCTTCGGTGGAATGGCAGTCGAGGCAGTAGCGGGCGAGGATCGGCTGGATTTCCCGGGCATACGCCGACGGGTCAAAGGGGACGGGAACGCGAACGGTAAGGGACGCTGGTGCGGAATCGGCGAGGACTCCTGGCCCTGGGAATCGGAGGCAGAATAGGACGAGGCACGCCATGAGGACCTGCGTGCGGTGTTGGGACCAGGACGGGAACGGCATGGGGCGGTCAAAGAGGTGAGGATGGGCTCATGGAGGACGGCGCCGTTGTAACGGGTAGAAGCGGTGTTGAACAGGGAGGAGGTGAGCGCGGGACCAGAAACGCGGCTCGCGAGGACGCCACGTGGGCTGATTCGCACGCGGAGGCGCGAAGAGGGGAGGGGAGGGGGGGCACTCATTGCAATGCCGCGAGCCAAGGGAGGGTGGAGACGAGCACGAAACCGGCCGCGCAGGCGACGTCGAAGGTTCGGCTACGCGTAAGGGTGGTCGGAAGGAGGGCTAGCAGGGCCGCGAGGACCGCACCGGAAGCGAAGCCGGCGGCGTGGGCAAGGACGTCTGAATGGGGGGAGGTCCCGAGGAGAATAAACAGGGCGATGCCGCCAAGGAGACCGCGGGTGACGGCGATCGGGGTGGCCTTGCCTTCACGGGCTTCGGCAAGGAGGGAGATGGCGAGCATGCCAAGGCCCGCCATGACAACGCCGGAGGCGCCGATGCCGATGTAGTCTCGGGATCGCAGCGCCCAGGCGATCAGGTTGGCGGTGGAACCGGCGACCAGGCTCAGGAGGAGGGCTGGGCCGGCGCCGAAACGGCCCAGGGCGAGGCCGAGAACGATGAAGCCGCTGGTGAGGTTGGCGACGAGATGGTCGAGATTGGAATGGAGGAACGTTGCGGTGATGGGGCGCCACCAATCCCCGGCCGCGGTGAGGGCAGTTTCAAATCGGCCCGCGAGAGGGAGACGGCTTTCCGGCGCCTCGGCGGCGGTGTGCAGGATGACCATGAGGAAACACCACAGCAGGACGGTCCACTGGAAGGGGAACGCCCCGGAAACCGGTTCGAGGGCGTGGTTCCAGCGTCGGTTTTCGTGATGGTAAACGCGGAGGGTGCGCAGGGCGCGACCCGCGTCGAGGGGGTCGACCTCGAGTGCCCAGCCGGGTGGGTTGGGGAGTGCGCGGATGACACAGGCGATCTGCTGGCTGGCGAGGGCGAGGCTCCAATCCATGGCCTGCTTTTCGGAGCGGGTTGGGATGAG
>JBBQIU010000055.1:0-9402 GCA_038325245.1 Verrucomicrobiota bacterium | reverse complement strand
CGGAACCGGGCGAAGATGCCGTAGAACACGCGGGTACAGAGGACCATGAAGGTGAGGCCCCGGATGTGTTCGGACGGAGGGTCGGTGATGATCTCGATCAGCGCATCGCTTCCGATGATGTAGGCGAGAAGGGTGTTCCCGATCAGGAACGAGAGGGCGAGGAAGAGGACTTGTTTGCCTCCGCGCTTGAGTATTTTCCTGCCGTTCCAAGGGGCCTTGGTGAGGGCCTTTTGCTGGTGGGAATCGCCCTCGATCCAGTATTCGAGTTTCCGAAAGACGCCCTCCATGAGGACGGTCTGGGGGCAGGTCCAACCGCACCAGAGGCGTCCGAAAGCGGCGGTGAAGATGGCGATGCCGGTCAGGAAGATCAGCATCGCCGTGGCGAAGATCGGGAGGTCCTGGGGCCAGAAGGTCTGGCCGAGAATGACGAACCGGCGATCGACGATGTTCATCATGAGCAGCGGGTTGCCGTCGATGCGCACAAACGGCCCCGCGAACATGATGGTGAGGAGGACGAAATTGACCCAGGTACGGAGGTTGGTGAGTCGGCCATGGGGCTTCCTGGGATAGAGCCACATGCGCCGGCCTTCCTTGTCGGCGGTGGACAGGTGATCCCGGAAGTCGTTCCAATCGACCTTCTTGAACGGAGAACTGCCGTCGGACTTTGGCGGAGGGCGGGGCGAAATGTTAGACGGCGGTTTCACAAAGGCGTTCGCCTATTCGAATTCGCTGGGTCCGGTCGGGGCGGGGGTTTGGTTCTCTGGCGGTTTGGGGTTCGGGGGCTGGGTGCCGCGGAGTGTGTGAATGTAGCTGGCGACCGCCTGGATGTCATGGGGTTGGAGGAGTCCCTTCCAGCTCACCATGCCCTTCTCGGGGACGCCGTTCCAGATGACTTTCAGGTTCTCGCCATAGGTGGCGCCGTGAATCCAGTAGTCATCGGTGAGATTGGGGCCGACGAGTCCGCCGCCGTCATCGCGATGGCAGGGGGCGCAGAGGGTCTTGAACGTTTGCAGTCCCTGGGCGAGGACGACGGGGTCGTCGGCGGGTTGGAGGGAGCCGATGCCGCCTTCGAACCGGGCGAGGGCGGCGGACTTGATCTTGTCTCCGGCTTCCATTTCGCGGGCGTACTCGGAGGCCTGGATGTCCCCGGAACCGAGGACGTGGAAGTAGACGAGATAGACGGCGGAGTAAGCGATGGTGAGATAGAAGAGCCAGACCCACCACCGCGGCAGCTTGTTGTCGAGTTCGCGGATGCCGTCGACCTCATGGTCGAGCAGGAGGGGATCCTTGTCCTGGGGATCATTCATGGCTGGAATCGGGTTGGGAAGGTTTGGAGATGGGGGGGAGGGAGTCTGTGGTTCCGTCGTGGAGGGGGAGACGCGCCATGGCATCGAGGTGTGTCTTCTTCAAGCGCAGGGCCCAGAAGAGAGTGGCGGTGAAGACGGTGAAGAACAGGAGCACGGAGAGGATGCCGTAGATCTCGATGCCACCGATGTGAGTGAGGACGTTCTTGATCATGGTGGTTCAAGGGGTGGCGGGTGTTTCGGCGAGAGCCTGGGCCTTGATGTCGGTGCCGAGTCGTTGGAGGTAGGCGATGAGCGCGATGATTTCGCGATCCGGTGGGGCGTCGATCATGCCGGTTTTCAGGCCAAGGACGATCTGCTGGGCCTGGGCTTCCAGGTCTTGCTTGGCGGTGGTCTCAAATCCCTCGGGATAGGGGACGCCGACCCGGCGAAGAGCCTTGATGCGAGCCTGGAGGGAGGACGTATCCAGCTTCCGGGTGAGCAGCCAGGGATAGGGAGGCATGATGGAACCGGGCGACGTCGATTCCGGCTTCTCCATGTGATGGTAGTGCCATGCGTGGGGGTACTTACCTCCCTCGCGGTGAAGGTCGGGTCCTGTCCGTTTCGAGCCCCAGAGGAAGGGATGATCATACACGAATTCGCCGGCCTTCGAATATTCGCCGTAGCGTTCGGTTTCGGAGCGGAACGGGCGGATCATCTGGGAGTGGCAGCCGACGCACCCTTCGCGGATGTAGAGGTCGCGACCGAGGACTTCGAGGGGTGTGTACGGCTTGACGCTGGAGAGGGTGGGGACGTTTTCCTTGATCAGGTAGAACGGCACGATCTCGATGAGGCCGCCCACGAGGATGGCAAGGACGGTGAGTACGCTGAAGGTGATGGGTTTGGCTTCGAGCCAGCGGTGGCCCCATTTCTTGTCGGCCGGGACGTGTTTCGGTTCGGCGACCGCGGCCTGGACTTCCTCGTCGGCGAGGAAATTGCCGTGCTTGGCGGTCTTGTAGAGGTTCCAGGCCATGATGAAGACGCCGACGATGAACAGGCCACCGCCCACGGCGCGGAGTCGGTGCATCGGAAGGAGGCGGATGACGGTCTCAAGGAAGTTGGGGTACTGGAGGAAGCCGTCGGCGGTGAACTGCTTCCACATGAGGCCCTGGGTGACCCCGCTGAAGTACATGGGGACCACATAAAACATGATGCCGAGGAGCCCGATCCAGAAGTGGTAGTTGGCGAGCTTCACGGAGTAGAGCCTGGTCCGGTACATCTTCGGGAAGAGCCAGTAGAGCATGCTGAACGTGAGGAATCCGTTCCAACCCAGGGCGCCGGTGTGGACGTGGGCGATGGTCCAGTCGGTGTAGTGCGAGAGCGAATTGACGCTCTTGATGGCGAGGGTGGGGCCTTCGAGGGTGGCCATGCCATAGGCGGTGACGGCGACGACCATGAACTTGAGCATGGGATCCTGCCGGACCTTGTCCCAGGCGCCTCGGAGGGTGAGGAGACCATTGAGCATGCCGCCCCAGGACGGGGCGATGAGCATGAGGGAGAAGACCATGCCCAGGGACTGGGCCCAGTCAGGAAGGGCGGTGTAGAGAAGGTGATGGGGGCCGGCCCAGATGTAGAGAAAGATCAGAGCCCAGAAATGAATGATGGAAAGGCGGTACGAGAATACGGGGCGATCGGCGGCCTTGGGCAGGAAGTAATACATCAGCCCGAGGTACGGAGTGGTGAGGAAGAACGCGACGGCGTTATGGCCGTACCACCACTGGACGAGGGCGTCCTGGACGCCGGCATAGATGGAGTAGCTCTTGAACGCGCCGGCGGGTACGGCGAGTGAGTTGACGATGTGCAGGACGGCGACCGTTAGCGCGGTGGCAATATAGAACCAGATCGCCACGTACATGTGTTTCTCGCGCCGTTTGGCGATGGTGCCGAGGAGGTTGACCGTGAAGACCACCCAGACGACGGCGATGGCGATGTCGATGGGCCATTCGAGTTCGGCGTATTCCTTGCTGGTCGTGAGGCCCAGCGGGAGTGTCACGGCGGCGGCGACGATGACGGCATTCCAACCCCAGAAATTGATCCAGCTGAGGGTGTCGCTGAACATGCGGGCCTTGCAGAGGCGCTGGAGCGAATAGTAGATGCCCATGAACATGCCGTTGCCGACGAAGGCGAAAATGACGGCGTTGGTATGCAAGGGGCGGAGCCGGCCGAAGGTCGTGTATTCGAGGTTGAGGTTGGCGGCCGGGTAGAAGAGCTGGATCGCCGCGAGCAGGCCGGCGCTCATGCCGACGATCGCGAAGACGATGGTGGCGATCGCGAAGGCCCGGACGATCCTGTTGTCGTAGCGGAAGGTTTCGACGTTCATGGGTCTTGGGTTTTCTGGGGGAGCGTGGGGGAAAGGGTGGAGGGCGCGGGCGGGTCATCCGTCAGGATGCGCATCGCCGGTGTGGTGGTGTCGTCGAACTGTCCGGTGCGGGTGGCCCAGAAGAAGACCGCGAGGACGGTCCCGGCGAGGGCCAGGCTTGCGGCGATCAGGAGCACGAGGACTTCCATGGGTCAGCGTTTCGTATTCCGGGTTTCGGATTCCAGGTCCGGGCCCGCGGCCGACGTCAGCCCGAAGCGCCGCGCGGCGAGGGTGGTGGCGCCGACGGCGAACAGGACCACGGTGGCGGAGCTGACCGGCATCAGGATCGCGCAGATCAGCGGGGAAAGGATGCCAGCGGCGGCAATCGAGATGCCGACAACGTTGTACGCCGCCGAGATGGAGAAACCGACCCGGACAATCCACGTCGCGCGGCGGCTGAAATCCACGATGCTGCCCAACCGCGGAACCATCTGGGAATCCAGGATCACGTCGCTGGCGGGCGAGAACTTTCCGACACCTTCGACCACCGCGACGCCGACATCGCCCTGGCGTAGGGCTCCGGCATCATTGAGTCCGTCGCCGACCATCATGACGGTGTGGCCTTTGGATTGGAGGCGGCGAATGAAGCCGAGTTTGTCCTGAGGGCTTTGATTGAAGTGGAGCCGGGCGTGGTCTCCGAAGAGAACCGCGAACCGATTTCGTTCCCGCTCGTTGTCGCCGCTGATCAGGGCGAGTTCGAAGCGTTGACCGAGATTGTGCAGGAGCGTGTCGACTTCCGGACGCAGGGTGTTGTCGAGGGTGAAGGCGCCACGGAAACGCCCGTCGAAAGCGATGAGAACGGAGGCGGAGGCGGGGTGGGAATCCGGGATGGGGACGTCGTGTCGGCGGAGCCAGGCGGCGGAGCCGACGAGAATGCTTCTTCCGCCGACCTGGGCGCTCAGACCGGCGCCGGCGGTCTCGGAAAAACCAGAAACGAGTAGACTTTCCGACGCGGGAGCGAGTTGGGCGATACGCCGCGAGTAGGGATGCGTGGACTGCCCGCACAAAGCGGCGATGGCGGCGGTTTCCTTCGGAGTCAGGTCGGTCCCATGGAAGCGGATCTCGGTGGTGCTGGCGGCGGTAAGGGTTCCGGTCTTGTCGAGGGCGATGGCGTCCACCTTGGCGATGGCCTCGACGACATGACCATTGCGCAGGCAGACCCCGCGCCGGGCGAGCAGTCGCTGGGCGGTGCCGAGGGTGAACGGGGCGGCGAGGGCCAGGGCGCAGGGGCAGGCCACGATGAGGACGGAGGTGAAGGCCTTGAGACCGCGGGACGCGTTGCCGGCGAGAGCCCAGCCGAGAATGGCCGCGACGGCGACGGCGAGAACCAGGCGTGTGAAGCGTCGGCTGTAGCGGTTTGTGAGGGTGTCGAAGGAGTCGTTGCGTCCCTTGCGGAACGCTTCGTCATTCCAGAGCGACGTGAGGTAGCTCTGGGAGACCGGTTTGAGGGTTTCCAGTTCGACCGCTCCGCCAACATGGCGGCCTCCTGCGTAGAGATGATCGCCGCTGTGGCGCGTGACGGGTTCGGATTCGCCCGTGACAAAGGAGTAGTCAATCAAGGCATCGTCGGAGAGGAGGCGGGCGTCGGCGGGGATGAGTTCCCCGTGACGGACGCGGAGGCGGTCACCGACTTGGAGACGGGAAATGGAGACCGTTTCCTCGCCGGTGGGTGTTTGACGCACGACTGCGAGCGGGAAGAAGCCCTTGTAATCGCGGTCGAAGGCGAGACGTTCGTGGGTTTTGCGTTGGAAGATGCGGCCGCAGAGCAGGAAGAAGACAAGTCCGGCGAGTGAATCCAGGTAGCCTTCGCCGTGGCCGGAGAGAATTTCCCAGGCGCTTTGACCGTAGAGCGCGGCGAGACCGGCGGCGATGGGGACGTCGAGGGTCAGGGTGCGTTGCCGGACGCTGGCCCAGGCGGACCGCCAGTAGTCGCCGGCACTGAAGGCGACCACGGGCAGAGCCAGGGCGAGGCTCAGCCAACCGAAAAGCCCGCGAAACGTCGGGCCTGTAACGCTGTCGAGCCCGAGGTAAAGGGGCAGGCTGAACAGCATGATGTTGCCGAAAGCGAATCCGGCGACGGCGATCTGGAGTCCAAGCCGGCTGCGTGGGCGTTCGGTCTTGTGGTCGAGTTCCGCCAGGGTCAGGGATGGTTCATAACCGATGCGCGCGAGTAGGCTTGCGATTTGGGAGAGGGGCGCCTTCTGGGGCGAGAAGGTGATGGCGACCTCGCGGCGCGCGAAATTCACCTGGGTCCGGCCCACACCCGGGTGCAACCGGTAGAGGTTCTCGAGAAGCCAGACACAGGCGACGCAGTGGATGGCGGGGAGGTGGAACGTGACGCGGGATATCCGTTCGTCGTTGAAATCCAACAACCTGGCTGTGACGGACGGGTCGTCGAGGAAGGCCCAGCGATCGGGTCGGGCCGCAGCATCCACGCGGGTGCCCGGCCGTGTGGCGATGGAGTAGAAGTTCCCGAGGCCGCTGTCGCGCAGGAGACTGAAAACGGTCTGGCAACCGAGGCAGCAGAACGAGTGACTATCGAGTTTGAACTGGCCCTGGGAACAAGGTTCACCGCAATGATGGCAGGGCAGGTGGGGTGCTGGCGCCGGATCCGCCTGACCGGAGATCCCCTGGGGAATCCCGGGTGGATTGGCCGGAATGCCGGCCAACGAGGCGGGTTGCAGTGCGGAAAGCATGAGTGTGACCGCTCGCGCCGGACGGGCTCCTTTGAAGCCAACACCTTCCACTTCGGACCGGTGCAACGACATTGACGGCGGACCCAAGGGCGAACTTCCACGCCTTGAATCGGCCTCGCGGTGCGTCGTCGCGGTCCGTGCGCGAACGGATAGACCCTACGCGGATGGGTTGGCGCATAGGCTAATCACTTCTTGCCCACCTCTAGCCGTTTCTTGTTCTGCCCCGCGGGCGGCGGGCCTGAAATCCGGTGCCCTCCCCGTCTCCGTGGCAGATCCTCGTGCCGCTACCTCGCGCGAGGGTCGGTGATACGTCCAAGGAACAAGCAGGCCCCGGAGGGACGGTGCTGGATGGCGAACAGGAACGGGCGGTCGACGCGCACTACAATGGGGGGCGGAGGCGGGGGGCCGATGGCGGTGGGGCGCATCATGACCACCGCGGTCGCGGCGGCAGCCTCGGTGCCTTTTTCGTCGAGTTCCAGGAAGGTCTTGTGGAAGACCTCGGAGATGAAGAGGTAGTCGTTGGGTTTTCGCCGAGCCATCCGGCCGAAGTCCGCGGTGCCTTGCGGATGGTCGAAGGCGGTCTTCATGCCAAGTGTCCTCAAGGATTCCCCGAGCTTCAGAGCGGGCGGCTCGAGCTTGAGCCTGGGCAAATAGAGTTCCACGCGGGAACGGCCCACCACGGCGAAGGCCGCCAGGTCGGAGGCGGTTAGACCCTTCTCGACCGCCGGCAAACCATCCTGGGCGTCGGGGAGGACAATGACGAACTGGAGGCCGCCGGCAGCATAGGGAACCGTGACGACGCGGTAACCGGGGCGTTGGGCGAAGCCGTAGGTGTGGGTGCTGGATAAGGTTGGGACATCGACGGCCGTGCCGCCGGGAAGATGAAAAGGTCTCGGCTCGGTGGCGTGGGCGGGAAATTCCTCAAGCCACGGCGCCTTCAGGTACAGCGCATTGACCAGGACGAGGCGGGTGTCCCGGGACACGCCGCCCGGTGGAATCAGGTCGCGGATGCGTTGTCGGGTCTGATCTTCGACCCAGCCGTTGATCTGCTGACGGGCCAGCGCGGGTGATCCGACGAAATCCATCAACTCAAGCGGAGCCCGGTATGTGTCGCGGGCTCGGGCGAGGAAGGTCGGGAGAAAATCCTGGGTGCGGTCGGCAAAGAGTCGAGTGGCGAGTTGACGTGTGAAGGTTGGCCTCTGTCGACCGGGAGGGGTGGGCGTGGACGATTTTCCGTCAGGGGCACCCTCGGGCTTTACGAGTTCCTGCTGCAAGGCGGCGAAGGCCTGGTGAAGGGCCGCTTCGTCAGGGACGTAGTGGAGAACTCTGGCCATTTCCTCGCGCGTCTGGCCGTCGGCGCCCGCGTAGGTCATGGCGAGGGCGAACTGGATGGAGAGCGGGGACAGGAGGGTGTTGGGGCTGCCGGCGGGACTTTGAGCGAGGAGTTGGAGGCCTAGGGCGTTGGAGGCGTCGGCGGCGGGTTTCGAGACGGGGGCTGGAGCGGCGAGGCCTGAGTGAACGGACGCGAGGCACATGGCGGCGAGGAGGATGGAAGAAGAGCGAGAGGTCATGGGAAGGGAGGCTTTCCAAGAATTGGACACGTATTGGGACCATGAACCGGGGGGAGAGCCCTCACCCGGTTCCGCAGGCGCGGAACCACCCTCTCCCACCTTCGCTTTGCTCCGGCGGGAGAGGGATCTGGGAATGGTCGGCTCACGGAGAGGCTCACGCGATATTGGACGGCAAACCGGGCAGAAAGTTCCGGTGAAAATTTGGGGAAGTTCGATCCGTTCTTAATCTTAATCTTAATCGGCCCCTTCGGTGCGAGGGCACGTCGACTGAGGATGGCTGATCCAAATTAAGATTAAGATTTGGAGGGAGATTCACGGTGGATGCACGAAGTTCGATAAAGATAGGCCGGAAGACGGATCGCCAAACGGGCGACGGACGGGCAGGGTCCGTTCCGAAGCCCATGATCCGACTCGTCCTCTTCGACATCGACGGCACATTGATCGCGTCGGGAGGTGCGGGAGTACGTGCGTTCGGGGAGGTGGCCCGCGTGACGTTTGGTATTTCCGGGGGCACCTTACGACTCAAGTTCGCGGGACGGACGGATGTCTCGATCATCCGGGAGTTTTTTGCGCAGGAGGGAATTCCACCGACCCCCGAGAATTTCTCCCGGTTTTTGGACGACTACGTGCATTGGCTGGCGGTGTATCTGGGGGAGCGATCGGGGCGCATCCTGCCCGGAGTGATGGAGGCTTTGCGTGGGTTGCGTTCGATGGACGAGCCGCCGGTGCTGGGACTGCTCACGGGGAATATCCGGCTGGGGGCGGAACTTAAGCTGCGGCACTTCGGACTTTGGGACGAGTTCGAGGTCGGGGCGTTCAGTGATGATGCGGAGGAACGGAGCCGGATTGCGGCCATCGCCCATGAGCGCGGGAGTGAGCGGGTGGGCGGGGCGCTGCGGGGCGAGGAGGTGTTGGTGATCGGGGACACGGCGCATGACATCGCGTGCGCGCGGGCGATCGGAGCGCCGTGTTTGGCCGTGGCGACGGGGGGTGTGGCGTTGGAGGAATTGCGTGCGATGGAACCGGCTTGGGCGGTGCCGAGCCTGGCGGACGTTTCGGTGGTGGACCTGTGCCGGGGAAACGGGGCGACGCGAAGGGGGGGGTAACGCTGAACGATTCGGTTGGGATCAACCGGCCTCGCGCCAAGGCGCGAAGAACGCTAAAGCAGATGTGGTCGGAGGGCGGAGGGGAGATGGCCCAGGGCTTTGCGAAGGGCGGCGAGGGGAAGACCGACGACATTGGAAAGCGAACCGTCGATCCGTTCGATGATCCACTCGCCGTTTTCCTGGACGGCGTAGGCGCCGGCCTTGTCGAGCGGTTCGATGGCATCGAGGTAACGGCGGATCTGGCGATCGGAGAGGGGATGGAAGGTGACGTGGGTGGTTTCCGTAAAGCAGCGGCGCAGGGGGTGTTGGATGCGGAGGAGGCAGACG
>JBBQIU010000054.1:0-9452 GCA_038325245.1 Verrucomicrobiota bacterium | reverse complement strand
GCTTCTAGTCAAATATCGTGGTGGGATCGCTGCGGGGGGGCCCCAGCTTCAGGGCGTCCGTCGACTTCCAGCGGGTGCCCGGATGGTGCGGGCTTTGCCGTTGGAAGGCTGGCAGTTAATCGAGTTGCCGGCGGGACTTTCCACCCGTCGGGCCATGGAGTGGTTTCGTGGGCGTCCGGAGATCCTGGCGGTGGAGCCGAACCATCGATACCAGGCCCATCGTGTTCCGGATGATTCCGAGTACGGCCGGTTGTATGGGATGGAGCGGATCGGGGCTCCGGCAGCCTGGGACGTCACCCAAGGCGATGCGGGGGTCGTGGTGGCGGTTTTCGATACCGGTATCAACCTGGGTCATCCGGATCTTGTACCCAATCTATGGAAAAACCCGGAGGAGGTGGCGGGCAACGGGGTGGATGACGACGGCAACGGCTGGGTGGATGACATTCATGGCGTGGATGTGTTGGAAGGAGACGGGGATCCGTCGGATGACGCCGGTCATGGGACGCACGTGGCGGGGACGATTGGCGCGGTGGGCGGGAATGGAAAGGGAGTGGCTGGGGTTGCCTGGCAGGTCCAGTTGATGGCGGTACGGGTTTTATCGGTGGATGGTTCGGCGACGACCGCGGAGTTCGTGAGTGCCTTCGACTATGCGACGCGGCAACGGCGGCGCGGGGTGAACCTGAGGGTGATCAATTGCAGTTGGGGCGGAGGATTTCCCAGCCTGGCCTTGCGCGAAGCGATGGAGGCGGCCGCGGCGGAGGGCATCCTGCTGGTGTGTTCGGCCGGTAATGACCATGCGGACACGGACGCGCTTCCGACCTTTCCGGCAGGGTACGACATTCCGGAGATCGTGGTCGTGGGGTCTTCAACGGCGTGCGACGAGCCGAGTGCCTTCAGCAACCATGGGCGGACCACAGTGGATCTGGCGGCACCCGGAAGCGGGATCCTGAGCACTTTTCGTGGCGGTGAACGGTATGCGGTGCTTTCGGGAACATCGATGGCGGCTCCGCATGTTTCCGGTGCAGCGGCCCTCCTGTTCGGCGTGCGACCCAGTGGCACGGTGGCGGACATTCGCGCGCTCCTCCTGGGGACGGTGGATCCCGTTGCCGCGTGGGAGGGGAAGAGCCTCACGGGGGGACGATTGAACGTGGGTCGGGCGGTGCAACAGGCCCAGGCCAACAGCATTCCTGCCCCGTTGACTGAGGCCGCCCCGGCAAACGCGAGAATAACGGCCGCCAGCCGAGCACCGAATGGGCGTTGGGCGGGCGGGCGAAGTTTCCAACCCGCCATCAGTGCGGATGGACGATGGGTGGCGTATGTCTCGGCGGCGACGAACCTCGTCAGCGGGGACAAGGAAGGGTTCCTGGATATCTTCCTCCATGACCGGAACACGGACACCGTTCAGCGGGTCAGCCAGACAACGGCGGGAGTGGGAGGGAATGGCGACAGTGAGACTCCTTCGGTGAGCGCCGACGGCCGGTTCGTTGCCTACGTATCGCTGGCATCCAACCTGGCAGGGAACGATCCGAACGAGACCAAGGACGTGCTTCTGTGGGATCGGAACTCGCGCCAGACAGAATTGATCAGCGTACGTTCCGACGGCAGGGCCTCTGGCAATGGATTGAGCGAGTTGCCGGTGCTCAACGGCGACGGTTCGGTGGTGGCCTTTGCGTCGGACGCCGGGGACCTTGTGGCGAGGGACGGGAATGAGGTGCGGGACGTCTTCGTCCGGGACCGGTCGAGACGCGTCACCGAGCGGATGAGCGTGAATTCGAAGGGCGTGGAGGCATCCGATTGGAGTGACGCGCCGGCGTTGAGTGCGGACGGGCGCATTGTCGCGTTTCATTCGGTGGCTTGGAACCTCGTGGACGGAGACGACAACGAGAAATGGGATATCTTCATCCGGGACCGGTCCGCCGGCAGGACGGAGTTGCTGGGCGGAGCGGGTGTCGGGGACGACGACAGCCTCTACCCGTTGTTGAGCGGCGACGGAAACTGGGTGGTTTTCAGTTCGGCTGCGGCGGCGTTCACGGGTGGGCCAGCGAACGGGAAATTATTACTCATTGTCCACGATCGGGTGGGTAAAGGCACCTTTCGCGCGGGTGCCCTGTCGGCTGGCGCCCTGCCGAAGGCGGACGTCTATGCCTTCGGCATCAGTACGGATGGGCGGTTCGTGACGTTTACCAGCGACGATCCCGGCCTGGCGCCGGGCGGGGAACTGGGCTTTTACCGGACGTTCCTCTTTGACCGCCTCCGGGACGTTCACGAATTGATGGCCGTAAGCGATGCGGGCTACCTGGCGGACGAGAGCTCATTCTATGCACCGATCAGTGGCGATGGACGAAGGGTGGCCTTCGTGTCCAACGCGTTCGGGTTGGTTCCGGGAGACGGCAACGCCGTCGCGGATGTGTTCGTCGTCGATCGGGGCGAAGCGATTCCGGATCTGGGGGCCCGGGTTGCGGGGGTGGGTCAGTACTTTGGGGCAGGCGTGGTGCATCCGTTGCGGCGCCAGCGAGTGGGGCAGACTCTTGCGTCGGGCCAGGTGGGGGAATACGAGGTCGCGCTCGCCAATGGGGGTGTCGCCCGCTCGTTTGTCGTCCGCGCGACCACGGGCGTCGGTGTCCGAGGTTGGGATATCCGCGCGAAGGCAAAGGTCGCCGGGGATTCGGTCGACATCACGGCGGCGCTCACCGGGGTCGGCTGGACGACGCCGACCCTTCCCGCGGGAAGCAACGTGGTCTTGAGTGTGACTGTGAACCGGGCCGGGGGTGCGGACGCGGACGTCGTGTTCGGGCCGCGGATCCAGGCGCATGCAACCGCGGAGGGCCCGGTCCTCGACGCGGTGAGCCTGGTGACGGCCACGTCCGTGAATCCGCCGGGTTGGACCCTGGTCAGTCGGGCAGCGGATGGGTCTCCGGCGGCTCGAACCGCCGAGGGCAGCAGCATCAGCGGTGATGGAAACCGCGTCGTGTTCGCATCGGAGGCGGATCATCTCGAGGACCGGAACGACCTCAATCTTCAGTCCGACGTCTTTCTGATGGATCGATCGGAAGGGACGGTTCGCCGGTTGAGTGACGCATCGGCGACGGTGTCCGGAAATGCGGACAGCCGGTATCCGTCGCTGAGCGGCGACGGAAGCCGGGTCGCCTTTCAATCGCGGGCGGACAATCTCGTCCCGTCGGATTCAAACGAGGTGGAGGACATTTTCGTGAAGGAGATCGGGAGCGGAGTGACGACGCGGGCCAGCGTGTCGTCCACCGGCGTCCAGGCGAATCGCGGGAGCGAGGGGGCTTTTCTGGCCGGGGGCGGTCGTCATGTCGCGTTCGCGAGCTTTGCCTCCAACCTGGTGGAAGGGGACGGAAACGGAGCCCAAGACGTGTTCGTGCGGGACTTGGAGTCGGGCACCACGGAATGCGTCAGTCGTGCGACGTCGGGGGGGGTCGGTGACGCCGACAGTGAAGGCGGATCGCTGAGTGCGGACGGGAGGTTCGTGATCTTCACCTCCTTCGCGGGAAACCTCGGGCCGACCGATCGGAACAACGCCTCGGATGTGTACCTTTGGGATCGCACCCGCCGGACGATGGAGTTGGTGAGTGCGAACACGAATGGGATCGCCGGCAATGGGACGAGCGGCGGAGGCGCGATCAGCGACGACGGGCGCTGGGTGACGTTCCATTCCTACGCGAGCGATTTGATCCCTGAGTCCTCGGGAACCGAGCGACAAAGCTACCTGTTGGATCGGTCGACGCGGTCCTTGCGGCGAGTTTCGGATGTGGTGGGAGCGCTTCCAGACAGCTTGGAAGTGCGCTCGGCGATCGTGAGTCCGGACGGGCGCTGGCTGGGGATCACCGGCGCACGGGATTGTGGGTCGCGGGGAAGTATATCGCAGGCATTCGCATTTGAAGTGCTGCGGGCCCGCTTGGACGCGGTGAGTGTGATGCGCGGGGGCGAATGGGGGGATGACCACAGCTACCCGGTCCGGTTCGGCGCGGGCGGAAGGCATCTGGCGTTTGAATCCTGGGCACGGAATCTCGTTCTCGAATCGTCCCATCCGGCCGGGCAGGTCTACGTCGCGGATCTGGCGCGGCCGGGCGTTGATGCGTTGGTGAAGGGAAGCGGGGCATGGCGAGGCGATGGGGTCGCCACTCCTCAGACCCGACCCGCCGTGGTCGTGCTGGCTCCTGTGTTCGGCGAGGGCGCTGGCGCGAGATTCCTTCTGCGGGTTCGCAACGATGGCAACACAACGGATCGTTTCAGGATTCGCGCCGAAGCGCCTGCGGGAAGCGTCGTCCGGGTCCTGTTCGACGGAGTCGAACCTTCGGCCGCGGCGCTCGCGGGAGTCCCCGACACATGGGAAACCCCGCCGATTCCGGCCGGGCAAACCATCGACCTCACGGTCACTTTGGGTCTTGCGCCCGGCGTGACCGGGGATCTGGATCTGCCAATCCTCGTGGAATCGACTACCGATGGTTCACGGCAGGACTGGGTCCGGGTGACGGCCGCGCTGGACTCGGATCAGGACGGAATGCCGGATTCATGGGAGGCCCGTTTTTTTGGGGGACTCGGCATCGCAGGGATCGGAACGGACGGCGATGGCGATGGAGCCCTGGACACCGTGGAGTGGCTCCTGAACACGGACCCCACCCGGCCCGGGGACGCACTGAAGCTGGGGATACGCGGGCGGGAGACGGACGGCCTGGTGCGACTGACCTGGTCATCCAGGACGGGGATTCTCTATCGGATCGAACGAAGCGCAGCGTCCGATGTGGGATTCGAAGCGGTCGCGATGGACCCCGTCGTGGGGAATGGGAACGAGATCACCTGGGTGGACCCGACACCGCGCGTCGAAGGAACAGGCTTTTACAGGCTGGAGATGGAAGTGCCGTAGGCTCTTTTGGTCCCACAGGTCCCATGGAGAGGCCGGACCTCCCTATTTTGACCCGCATTGGGGCCATGAACCGCGCGATGGAGGGCGCCGCTCCGTCGGCGCCGAGGATTGGGTTGAGGCTAGGGTTCAACAGGTTCCGACGGAGCGGAACCCTCCAGGGCGGCTTCGGTTCATGGGTAGCAACGTTTTCCAAGAATCGGACACGCATTGGGGCCATGAACCGGGGGGAGAGCCCTCACCCGGTTCCGCATGCGCGGAACCACCCTCTCCCACCTGCGCTGCGCTCCGGTGGGAGAGGGAGCTGGGAATGGTCGGTTCATGGGTAGGAAACGGGCATGTCACTTCTCCAACTGGGTCGGATCGGCGTGGTGCTGGCGGTGCTGGGTGGCGGTGGAGCGCCTGGCGGGCGGGCGGGTGGCGCGGAATTGGACGGGGAGCCCTTGTTGTCGCGCGTCCGCTGACGGCAACGAACAGTTTCACCTCGGGAATCGAGGGGCCGGCGTGCGACCGCGACGGGAACGTGTACGCCGTCAATTTCGAGCGTCAGCAGACGATCGGGCGGGTCGCGCCTTCGGGCCAGGCCAGCGTTTTTATGGTTCTGCCCAATCGGAGCATAGGGAACGGCATACGTTTCGACCGGGACGGAATCATGTATGTGGCGGATTACGTCGCGCACAACGTCCTGCGCGTCGAGTCCGTGACGCGACAGATTTCGGTGCTGGCCCATCACGAAGGGATGACGGACGCCCGCCGTCTGGCGAACAAACGCCTGGTCCGGCGCTTTGAGGATTTCGGCTTCGACGGCATGCGGTGTGATGGACGGTCATCTCTATATCACGCGGCACGGCAAGGGCACTGTGGTGAAGATGACGCTACAGGGCGAGGTGCTGCGGGAGATCAATGTGCTGGGGCGGCATCCGAGCAATCTCTGTTTCGGGGGGAAGGATGGCCGGACGGCTTACGTGACGGAGGCGAGGCACGGGCGATGGGTCCAGTTCCGCGTCGACCGGCCGGGGTTGGAATGGGCGCGCTGGAAACGGGGAGCTCAGTAGGTGATGAGCGACCGAATGTTCTTGCCGGGAAGGCGTTTTCGGCCGCCGAGGAATCCCAACTCAATCACGAAGGCGATTTCGAGGAGGTGACCTCCAAGACGGTCGATCAGGCTGACCGTGGCGGCAGCGGTCCCGCCGGTGGCGAGGACGTCGTCGATGAGGAGGACCCGCTGACCGGTGCGAATGGCGTCAACGTGCAGGGCCAGGGTGTTGGAACCGTACTCGAGGCTGTAGCTCTCCTCGAGGGTCTGGAACGGGAGCTTTCCCTTTTTGCGGACGGGCACGACGCCCGTCCCGAGCCGGAGGGCGACGGCGGAAGCGAAGAGGAAACCACGGGCGTCGATGCCGGCGACCACGTCGATCTGGCCGGGTTGCCAGGGTCCGACGAGGAGATCGATGCATCCGGAGAAGAGGCGTGGATCCGCGAGGAGGGGGGTGATGTCCTTGAATTGGATGCCCGGCTTGGGGAAGTCGGGGACGTTGCGGATGGCGGCGTGGAGTTCGGTGATGGAGACCGGATTCATTGCGGGCCCATTGGGTAACAGGCGGATGCCGCCCGGGTCACGCATGAGTTCAAGGCGAAACGGGCTTGTATGCACGGGAGGGTGGAGACAGCTTGCCGGGCCATGGCCGCTCCGACGGAGCCCGAATTCATTCCTTCCAGTCATCCTGTTCGGAACGGTGAACCGGAGACGTGTTCGCTGGCGCAGGCGGTGGCCGGAACGTGTGTTCGGGTGCGGGAGTTGAGAGCGCCGGCGGACGTTGCGGTCCGGCTGCGGGAACTGGGGTTTTGTGAGAAGCAGCGAATCCGGTTGCTGAGCAAACATACCAACGTGATTTGCCAGGTGTGCAACGTCCGTCTCGGGATCAGCAAGGATTTGGCGGGCATGATCTGGGTTGAGGCGGCCGGTCCGCGCGGAAATTGAGGAGCTTCATGAGTTCGGACCTTCTTGCATTGAGTACGCTGCCGCTACGGGGGCGGGGCCGGGTGGTGGAGATCCGCCTGCCTGCGGCGGACAAGCCACGTTTGATGGAAATGGGGCTTCTGGTGGGAACACAGGTGGAATTGGTCCGCTTCGCGCCGCTGGGGGATCCGGTGGAGATCAAGGTGCGGGGCTACCATCTGACCCTGCGCAAACACGAGGCGGACCTCATTCTCGTCCGCCCGGCTTAGCGATTCGGTGCGCAAACCACCGACAACCAAGCGCAAGCTGCCGCAAGCCTTGGAACGGCTGCGGTTCCAAATTGGAGGCGAATGACGGCCGTTGGCCCTGCCCCCGCCCCTCCGCAATCCGCGACCCGTGAGCACCTCGTGGTGCTCACGGGCAATCCCAACTGCGGCAAGACGACGCTGTTCAATGCGTTCACCGGGCTTCGCGCGAAAGTGGGGAACTACGCCGGGGTCACGGTGGAACGAAAGGAAGGCCGGTTGCGGGGTACGCCGCCGCACCTGAAGATCACCCTTCTGGACCTTCCCGGGGCCTACAGCCTGAGTCCTCAATCCTTGGACGAAGCCGTGGCGCGCGACGTCCTGCTGCAGCGACTACCCGAGGTCGGCCCCCCCACGGTCGTGGTGGTCGTTGTCGACGCCTCGAATCTGGAGCGGAATCTCTATTACGCCACGCAGGTGATCGAGCTGGGGTATCCGACAGTGTTGGCGCTGAACATGGTGGACGTCGCCCGCGGCAACGGCGGGGATGTCGACGCCGAGCGGTTGGCGGAAGAGTTGGGGGTTCCGGTGGTGGCCCTGGTGGCGAGCCGGGGTGAGGGGTTGGATCGACTCCGCCCGGAGTTGTTGCGATTGGCGATGCACCCGCGCGAATCGACCGTTCCGAAGACGCGCCGGTTCCTGGAGATCCCGACGGCACTGGAGAGCGAGTGGAGGGATTTGTCGGGGCACTGGACGGGGCCCGTGGGTTCGGGGCATCCGCCCGCCACGTCGGAGGCACTGCTGTTGCTGACGGATGACAAGGCCCTTCGGGGTGCGGCGACCCATTGGCCAGCGAGCGTGTCGGAGTTAGTACGTGCGGCGCGCGGGCGTTTGGAGTCGGCGGGCGTGGACTGGACGAGTGTGGCGATTGAGGGGCGCTACGCGCGGGTGGCGGGGATTCATGACGCAGTGTCCGGAGCTGGCACCCCGATGGGCGAGACGCTGAGCGACCGTGTGGATTCGGTGGTGACGCATCGGATTTGGGGGCCGTTGATTTTCGTGGGACTGATGTTCCTGGTGTTCCAGGCGATCTTCACGTTTGCGGAATGGCCGATGGGCTGGATTGAAGTCGGGGTGGGATGGCTGGGGGAGGTTGTGGAGAAGGCCCTGCCGCCTGGGGATTTGCGGGATCTGCTGGTGGACGGGGTGGTCGCTGGGGTGGGCGCGGTGTTGGTTTTCCTACCCCAGATTCTCCTCCTCTTTCTGTTTCTGGGGTTGCTCGAGGACACGGGCTACATGGCCCGTGCGGCATTTCTGATGGATCGCCTGATGAGCAAGGTGGGGTTGCACGGGAAGAGTTTCATTCCGCTGCTGAGCTCCTTTGCGTGCGCGATCCCGGGAATCATGGCGACGCGGACGATTGAGACGCCGAAGGACCGGTTGGTGACAATCCTGGTGGCGCCGCTGATGAGCTGTTCGGCCCGGTTGCCGGTGTACACGGTCCTGATCGCGGCCTGTATTCCGAACCTCGTCTTCTTCGGAGTTCTGAAGCTGTCGGCCTTGACGATGCTGAGCATGTACCTCCTGGGGATCGGGGTGGCGCTGGGGATGGCATGGATCTTCAAGAACACCCTTCTCAAGGGGAAGACGCCGCTTCTGATCATGGAATTGCCGCCCTACAAGCGTCCGAGCGTTCGTGGCGTGGTGCGGCATATGTACGATCGCTCGATGGTGTTTATCCGCCGCGCCGGGACGGTGATTCTGGTGATCACCATGGTTCTTTGGGTGCTGGCGACGTACCCGCGGAATTCCGAGCGGGAATCGGCGTTCGACGTCCAGCTTCAAGCGGCGGCGACCGCGGGCGCGGGCGCGGACATCGGGGACGCCGCGGAGCGGGTGGCCGCTTTGGAGAAGGAGCACGCGGGCGAGCGGCTCCGGCACAGTTTCGCCGGAATGTTGGGGCGCGCTCTCGAGCCGTTTATTGCGCCCCTGGGATTCGACTGGAAGATCGGGATCGGTTTGGTGGCGTCGTTCGCGGCGCGCGAGGTGTTCGTGAGCGCGATGTCAACGGTGTACAACGTGGGCGAACTCGACGATTCGGAGGAGGGAACGCGTGGGCTGGCGTCGGTGCTGCAATCCCAGCAGCGGGAGACCGGGAAGCCCCTGTACACGCCGCTCACCGGCGTGACGCTGATGGTGTTCTATGTCTTCGCGCTCCAGTGCGTGCGCACGATCGCGGTGGTGCGCCGGGAGACCAACACGTGGAAGTGGCCGATGTTCCAGCTCGCCTACATGACGGCGCTGGCGTGGGTTCTTGCGTTCGTGACCTATCAGGGGGGCCGACTGCTGGGATGGGAATAGG
>JBBQIU010000053.1:0-9510 GCA_038325245.1 Verrucomicrobiota bacterium | reverse complement strand
AGGCCTTCGTGGCGGCGGCGGCGGCGGCGAGTGAGTTGGAGTTTGTCGCTGGAACCGCAGACGTGACGGCATCGCAGGGTCCCGGGGAGTCCTGGGAATCGGCGGCGCGCCGGTTACGGCACGGGTTCCTGGCGCAGGTGGCGCGTGAACGGGGCTGCACCTGGGTGGCGCTTGGACATCATGGCGCAGACCAGGCGGAGCTGTTTCTGTTGAGACTTCTCCGTGGCGCGGGCGCGGCGGGATTGGGCGGTATGCGGGAAAGCGACCCTTCGCCATCTGATCCGTCGGTTCAACTGGTTCGGCCCCTGCTCGGATGCCATTCGGAAGAGGTGACGATGCTGGCCGAGGCATGGGGCGTGGCGTTTCGGGTGGATGCGACGAATGCGGATCCCGCCTTTCTTCGGAACCGGATTCGTCACGAGCTGATGCCGCTTCTCAGAGCGCGTTTTCAACCGGCATCGGAGCGGATACTGGTGCGCGAGCAGACGCTGTTGCGCGATCAGGCGGAGTTCCTGGAGACCGTGGCGGAGGATTGGCTCCAGTCGTCGGCGTCCGGAGCGCCACCGGTGTTCGCTGACCTGCCGGTGGCCGTGCAGCGGGAAGTCATCCGGGTCCAGGCAGGACGGCTTTCACTGAGCCTGGGATTCGAAGGGGTCGAAGCGTTGCGCGGGCACCCAGGGGTGGCGATCCAGGTGACCGGGGGACGGCGGGCGGTTCTCGATGCGGCCGGGCGTTTGCGCACGCCGACGCGCGAAGCGTTTGAGAAGGGTGAATTTCAGGAGGACAGCCAGGACGTGTTGATTCAGGGCGGGGAGGGGACGGTTCCGTTCGGTGGAGGCGCGGTCATGTGGAGAATTGTTCGGGGCGCCGTTCGGATGCCCACGGGAAGTACCGATGTGGGAGCGGAGTGTTTCGACGCGGACCGTGTGGGCGGGCGGGTGCGCCTTCGGCATTGGCGACCTGGGGATCGCTTTCAACCCATCGGGCTCGGGGGGTTGGCCAAGCTTCAGGACCTGTTCACGAACGCCCGGGTGCCCGTTGCGGAGCGCCGTGGGCGGGTGTTGGCGGAGAGCGAATCCGGGGAGGTATTCTGGGTCGAAGGACTGCGGATCGGGGAGTGCGCGAAGGTCACGGCATCCACGGCCAACAGGCTGGTCTGGCGCTGGGAAAGGATCCCGCCTTCGCACGACACCCCGACCGTTGCCTCGCGCTTTCAACGTGAAGGGAATCAGGGAAATTCGTAAGGACGCGTCCTTGAATACGGATAACGGATTTTCAGGAGCAAGCCTCGCCTGTTTTTCGCCCTTCGGGGGATGGGTAAACCTGGGAAGGCGATGCTGTCCTTCCCATTCTCTGCGTTCCCTGCGTTCTTTGTGGCAAATCCCTCCCCTTCCGGCGCTTATGTCCATCGCGCTCGTGCAACTAGGGAGTTCTGCCCGTTTGGAGTTCGGCCACAGGGAACGCAGAGAGCGCAGAGAAGGAAGGCAGGCTCTTAGGCCGGCCATTGGCCGTCGACGATCGGACGCAGTTGCAGGCGGGCGGGGTCGACGACGACATGCCGGAGGCGTTTGCGCTTCCATGTGTAGGTCATTTGGAGGAGGCCGTCGCGCGTCTGGATGATGGCGGGGTAGGAGAACTCACCGGGTTCACGTTCGAGGACGAGTGCGGCGGACCATCTTCGGCCGTCGTCGGAGACGGCGAGGTTGAGCACGTCTCGGCCGCGGGGCGTGTGGTTGTAAATCAGCGCGAACCGGCCATCGGTGAGTTTGACGGCATCGAGTCCGGTGCTGGGGTTGGGGAGGGCGGTTTTTGTGAGGGGTGACCAGGTTTTGCCGGCGTCGGAGGACCAGGCTTCGAGGATGACGGCCTGGCGGGAGCGGCAGAGGATTTGGAGATTCTTTTCCCCATGGGGCAGGATCGTGGGTTGGATGGCGCCCCATTCGTCAGCGCGGTTGAGGGGCGGGGTGCGGTCCCAGGCGCCGAGGGGGTCCCGGGTGGTTTCCATTTGCACCTGCCATCCGGCGTGCTCGGTGCTGGAACCGCAGAGCAGTGTGTCGTCTGGAAGCTGGAGGGGCTTGGCGCGGACAGGGCCCAGTTGGCCTTCGGGAAGGCGGTGGGGCGGTGACCACGTGCGGCCTTGGTCGGTGGAAGTCTTGACGAGTCCCCACCAATTGAAGGGTTTTGGTCCGACCTTGTAGAACAGGAGCAGGGGGCCCTGGCGCGGTTGAAACAGGACGGGATTCCAACAGGGATGTCGCTGAGGATCGCCCGCGGCGGTGCCTTCAGCGACCCGTTCGGGCTTGGACCATGAGCCGTCGAGGAAACGTGCGGTGTAGATGGAGACGTCGGTTCGTCCCTCGGCGGTGCCGCCGAACCAGGACGCGAGCAGGCCTTCCTGGGTTTCCACGAGAGTGGAGGCGTGGCATTCGGGGAACCCGGCGGTTTCGTACAGGAACCGGCGTTCGACGATACCCGAAGGCTCGGCGGGGGGCTTCGCGGCGGTCGCGGCGCGGGACGCGCGGGTGACGAGACTGAAGGCCGCCGCAGCCGCTGCGACGCCGAATCGGAGACAATCGCGGCGGGAGGAGGGAGAGGTCATGGAGTGCGAGGGTTCTGTCAGTTCTTGGGCGCGGTCACCATCGGGAAATTGTCCGTGCGAAACGGGGACGCCGGGAGGCCGTCGCGATTGAAGAGATTGACGACCGGATAATCGAGCCAGCCGTAGCGAACGGCGATGGGTTCGGGGACACTGGGATGGGAAACGATGACGCGTTTGCCGTCGATGGTGGCATCCGCCCAGAACCATTCCCGGTTGAAGCCGCAGATCTGGAAACCGGTAAGCGACTTCCCACGGGCCTCGAGTCCCTGGCCGGTGTGGGAGAACGACACGATCGCGCGTCCTTTGGAGACGCGAAGGCTGCGGAAGAGGGGACCCGAGTAGGCGACGCGTTCCCCGTAACCGATGGCGCGGGCGGCGAGTGCGAGGCGGGCGCCCACCGGGCGTTTCTTGACCGGATGAATGTCGTCCTTGTCCCCGACATCGGTGATGACGACCATGCCGACCTTCGGAAGAGCACGCGTGGCGAGCAGTTGGGCTTCGCGGAGCTCGGCCCAGTCGCTTTCGCCCGGTTGAGCGGTGATCTCCTCAAGAGTTCGGTTCTTGTTTTTGTCCCAGGGCGCGAGTTGGACGGCGAGGAACGGGAAAGCGCCCTGGCCCCAGTCGGCGCGCCAGTTCTGAATCAGCGTGGGGAAGAGCCGGCCATACTCGTGGGCGCGGGAGGCGTTGGATTCGCCCTGGTACCAGATTGCACCCGCGATGGCATACGGGATGAGCGGATAAATCATCCCGTTGTAAAGCTGGGAGGGGCCCCAATCGCCCCAGGGACGACCCCGGGTCGGTTGGCGGCCCTGGGCGCCAAGTTCGGCGGCTTCCTTTTCCCAAGCCGCGAGAGATTCATCGAAGCGGCGTTTTTTCTCGGGATACGTGTCGAGGATGCTCTTCTTGAAGTTTGGATCGGCCGCGAGAACCTCCTCGCGGATCCAGACTTCGGCCGGCGATCCCCCCCAGGAGGTGTTGATCAGGCCCACCGGAACATTCCTGGCGCGCTGCAGATCAACGCCGAAGTAGTAGGCGACGGCCGAGAATGGGGTGACGGTCGTGGAGTTGCAGAGTTCCCAGCGTCCCTTCACGTCGTCCGCGGGTTCGGGCGCCATGGACTTTGCGACGGTGAAGAGGCGGATCTGCTTGTTGGAAGCGGCTTCGATGGCGGGTTGGGGATCCTCCGAACGGGACATGGGCCATTCCATGTTGGATTGGCCGCTGCAGACCCAGACCTCGCCGACGAGAATGTTCGTCAGGGTCAGGGATGCGTTTTGGCCACGCACCGTGAGGGTTTCCGGTTCTCCGGGACGTTGCCGGGGAAGCTTGATGATCCATCGGCCGTTCGAAGAGGTGGTGGCGAAGGATTTTCCGCGGAACTCCACATGAACGGTATCGCCCGGATCGCACCACCCCCAGACCGGGACCTCACGTCCCTGTTGAAGAACGGCGTTGTCGGAGAAGATGGCGGGGAGTCGGAGTTCAGCGAAGGCGGAGAAGCTGGCGCTTGTGGCGAGAGCGAAGGTGATCGACCGGAGGAGGCGCCGACAGCGGGAAGTCATGGTCAGAGAACACGACAAGGGAACGGGGCCGTCAAGCGCGGGTGCGGTTCCGATGGCAGTTCCGATGGGCGGGATGGCGGGAAGGAAGATCCTCCAATATCTGGCCACGGAACCAGGCCATGCACAGATCTTTGCGCGGATGCTCCGGCCTCCCCGCCCTGGCCCGAGCCAAAACTCCTCGTCGGAGGGCCCCTTCCAACTTTCAGACAGGCTCTAAAGGTCACCTATTGCCCCTTCCCGGTCGGGCGGCGTCAGAGCGACACCGCGCGCGCGATAACGCCGTCGGCGGCGTAGACGGCTTCGAGACGCATTCCGGCGGGCACGCCTTCATTCAGCACCTCCACGAAGGTGCCGGTGATGCGGCCGTTGAAGAGGCGCCATTCGGTGCCCACAGCAGGCGTGAAGCCCGTCGCCAGGCGGAGTGACAGTGTCCCTGCCAGATGGGTGGAGGCCCGAACCTCCGCGGTCCCGGCGAGCCCGATCTCGAAGGTGGTCTCCGTCGTTGACGCGAAGTAAAGGCGGCCCGGCCCAACGTTGAAGACGCCCGTCGGATTGCCCGGGCGGAAGGATTCGACCATCCGTAACCCGGCGTCGCCGAAGCCGGTGGGGAGGACGATGTTCCCTGTGCCAGACACCGTGCCCGCGGCGATCCGGACGCTTGAGGAATCGTACTCGAGCGTTCCCCCGGCCATCTGCAGTTCAGCACCCGCCTGCTGGATCAACTCGCCGCGGACGATCAGCCCGAGACCGGCTTCGAACGTCCGCCGGAGATGCACGCGGCCCTCCTCAATTCGAAGGATGCCCGTGTTCGTCATGTTCAATCCCATGATGAAGGTGCCCGAACCGGACTTCCGGACCGTTCCCTCAAGGCGGAGGGCCCCGATGGAGAGTTCCCTGAGGGGGACGATCCACGCCGTGTTGGCGGTGTGAATGTTGGCGTCGCGAAGCAACACCAATCGGTTACCAAGGCGGGTCGAGCCTTGCGATGTACCGAACCCACCATCCCCGGTTAGAACCCCGGATGTCGTCAGCGTGCCACCATCCTCCAGGGTGGCGCCCCGCAGCCTCAGGGTTTGGGTGACGTCGATTGGACCCGGTCCGGCGATCGTCCCCCGGCGAAGATCCAGTTCGCCGAGCTGCAGGGCCGCATTGACGACATTCGTGCGGGGTTGGGGGGGGCATATCGATGCGGATTCCGCCCAGGCGCGAGGGGGCGTCGATAGTGAAGTCACCGAGCACCTCGAAGAAACCGGGGCCTTCCACGGACCGCAACAGGCGCGCGCCCGCTCCGCGGATTTCCGTGACACCGGAGACATCCCACGAGCCCCGGATCTCGGTCGCTTCCCGGTTGAGATTGGCCGAGCTGCCGCTGGCATGACCGACGATCAAACGACCCGCTCCGAACACCCGTGCCGCCGGCGGAAGGATCGGGCGATGAAAGAGATCGACGATGGCTCCCGCACGCACATCGATCGAGCCACCTCCCGAATAGGTGACCAAGCGGAGGGAGCCTTGCTCGACGACGATGCTTCCCTGGTTCTCGGTCCCTACGCCATCGAGGTCGACGATGTTTGTACCCGTCTTGTGGAGGAAGCCGGCATTGAGAAAGCGGCCGCGGGGAGTGCTTCCGACGCGATCCCAATCCCGCGCGGTTGCGCCGATCTCGAAGGTCGCTCCGGCGGCGTTGACGAACAGGGCTAGTGGACCGCTGACTTCCCACGTTTCGTCCATCCAGCGGGTCGTTCCCTCGTTGATCAATGTAGCCATGCCAAGGTGCGGTCGGCGGTTGCTCACGCGGTTGCCTCGGATCTCCAGGGTGTTGCGGATGCGGAACGTCCCCTCGGCCAGCATGGAATCGGAGAACACCGTTTCATCACCACCCCAGATGACCGGGCCATTGAACACCGCCTCGCCCGTGACGCTCAGGTCGCCTGTGAGGTGCACAAAAGCTTCGTCCAACGTCAGGGAAGCCAGGCGCGGCGTGTCAGAGCTCAGGGTCACCACCGGATCCGCGTTGGGGCGTGAAATGAGGACGTGCGTTCTCGCCGCCGGAGCGCGCGACCATTTCGCCGTCTCCGACCACCGTCCCGACGTATCGCTGAGCCAGTTCACACGAGGATCCGACAGAACGAAATCGACGGTCCGCGCGTTGACGGGCGGGCCGTCGGCACGAAGACGGTAGCGGCCGATCCCCACGGCGGGAACGAGGGTGAGTTGAACCTGGGCGGCCGCCGTTTCAACGCTCGCGATCGTGTTGGTGCGATCGTCGGAGGTCCCCCACGCGCCGTCGGGTCCCACTTCGATCAGGAGAAAACGGACTTCTGCCTCCCGTCCGGGAGGAATCGCCTGGCTGAAGGTGACGACGAGGTTGGAGACCAGCGTGTCGGGCGTGAAGAGAGGACCGTTTGGCGAAATGGCGCTGAGCTGGGCGCGGGCCGTGCTCACGGTGAAGGGCCATGACAACGGCGTGGACCGGCTGTTCCCGGCCGCATCCGCGATGCCCGCTGCCAGTTCCACACGGTAACGGCCCGCCGCGATCTGCGCCGCGAACCTCAAGCGGATGGCCGGCCCCTCCAACTCCGCCGTGCCACTCGCCAACGGCACGTCGTCCGCCGTGCCGGGCACCCGGTCGGGCCCCTCGCCCACCACGCGGATCACCTCCGCGGGAACGTTCACCGGCACTTCGTCCAGGAGCACTTCCACGATGTTGAACAAATCCCTCGGCACGGAACTTCCACCCGGCGGGTAGATCGAGCGGACGACGGGAGGCGTCGCGTCGGCCACCAGCGCAACCACCACCGGAGCGGACGTCCGGGCATTGCCATTCAGGTCCGTGGCGATGGCCTGAAGTTCAAAGCTGTTCTTCCCGACCAACGCGGGAGGCGCCGTGATGTTGAAGACGAACGGAAACCCGCCATCCCGTTCCGCCACCTCTCCGTCTCTCAGGAGGACCACTTCCCGAACCAGCGTGTTGTCGTCGGCGTCCACCGGAACCCGGAGGCTCTCCGACGGCTCGGCCCGGGGATTCGGAAGCGCCCACCGGCCACCGAGCGCCACCGTGGGAGGAATCGCATCGGGGCCTCGCGTCATGAAGTTTACGATGGCGAGACCTCCCGGTCCGTCGGCGACGAAGGCAAGGCCCCGATGAATCGCCGCCGCGCGGGCCTGGCCCGGTGTGTCGACCGACATGATGAACCGCGTGACGTCCGTCGGGTCGGTGACGTCGTACGTCGAGAAGGCGAGTGAGGCAACCCCTGCGAAGCTGGTCACCGGGTTTAGCATCCGCGGGCCCGCCGCGGCGAAATGATGAATGGCCGCCTGGGTGTCCGATTGAATGCCCGTGAGAACGGGGATGCCCGGGGAACTCAAATCAAAGATGGCGTAGCCCCGAAAATGCCCGACGTACGCGCGCCCGCCGGCGACGAGCAGTTTGCGCCCTTGTTCCAACGGGGCGGGAATGCCCGCGATCAGGAGACTGGAACTGAGAAACAGGATGCCCCGTTCCAGCCGCACGTCCGCCAGTCGGTCCTGCGTCAATGCATAGATCCAGTCCCCGTCCACTTCGATGTCGTCGATTCGCGCCCCGCCCACGAGATCGTCGATGCGCCCCAGAATCGTCCCTGTCACTCCATCGAGGGCGATCAGGTCATCGCTCGAGCCGGCGAAGACCATGGTTCCCTGGACGGCCACGGTCGTGACGTCGGGCAGGGGCAACGAATGTCGCTGCACCGGGGCTGCCGGATCCGAAACATCGAGGAGAAGCAGCCCCCCTTCCTCCATCGCCACCGCCGCAAGCGTGCCGTCCACCGCGACGTCCAGGGCCTGCCAGGACGTCTGGACCTGGGCCACCAACACTGGGTTCTGGGACTCAGCAAGCCTCAAGACCGCTAGCCCGCGGACTTCGTCCGCCACGAACGCATGGTTGCGCGCGATCGCTATGCCCCGGGCGACCCCGGGGGTGTCGGTGACGGCCAATGTTCCAACCGGCTGCGGTTCGATGTTCGAAGGGTTGCTCCCGGAGGCAAGCTCGACGGCGTCCGGAATGCCGTCACCGTCCGAGTCCGATTTCGTAGCATCGGAGCCGACCACCATTTCGGCGACGTCGCTCAATCCATCGCCGTCCGCATCGCCGAGGGGAATGCCCGTTCCGTTGACCCAGACGCTGCACGGAATGCGCGTCTGCTGCCCGGCGCGTTCCGACTCGAACCACACGGCGGCGACTTCCCCGGCCCGATCGTCGACGAAGTAAAGGCCGTGGAAGGATTCCGGCGTGAGGATCAAGGGAGGCAGAGCCTCGCCGGTCTGCATGCGCCCGCGCTGTTGGAAGCCGGTGTCGTAATTGACGAGAAGCCACGTCAAAGGACGGGAAGGCGCGGCCGGCCGGCCGTTCGGTCCCGTACTGGCGCCACCCCCGCCACCGCCACCTCCTCCTCCCCCACCGCCACCGCCACCGCCACCGCCGGAGCCCATTAACGTGCCGCCGCCTGTTGGTGGCACGCAGTAGGTCTGCCACGCCTCGGTGATCTGGAGCAGCCCGGCGCGGAGCCCGTCGAGTTCGTTGTCCCAGCCCACCGCCGCGAAGACCTCCGCCATCTGACCGGCTTTGAGGCCGTAGCCGAGCAGGCCACGGGGATTCAGCTCTTCCTTCGTGAGCGTCCCGGCGAACAGCCGTTCCATGCGGGTGATGAGCTGGTCCAGATTGGCCGCCGAGGCGTCGGCCGGCCGCGGCAACGCCTGAATCGCCGCACGTTCCTCGCCCGTGACACTGGCGCCGCCGGGGCTGGTGCCTTCGAGCGCTTCAATCAGGGCCTCCAACAATAGGCCCACCATCGCGCCGCGATCGGGGTCGGTTCCCACCCACATCGGCGATCCGAAGAGCGTCTCGTAGAAACCCGCCATGGCCAGGCCGAAGCGGGCCTGCGCGAGCGCGGGTCTCGATTGCGCCTCCTCGATAAGGTCAGCCGTTGCGCCGGGCGGTTCGGACGGCCCGCCCGCGAGTCCTTGAAGCGCGGGCCCGTCCCCCAGGGACGTGAGGCCTTCCCACCAGTCGTTGGTCCATTGGAAGATCTCGTCTTCGACAGAATCCGGCGCGCAGGCGGCGTCGCTTCCGGGGGTGATGCAGTCGTAGGCGGCACAGGCGTTGAGCCCGAATCCCAGCCCGCATCCGTGCATGATGCCGAGAACCTGGGCGATCGGTCCGATGCGCGTGGCGGCCTTGGCGAAACTCTGTGCCGCGAACTCGGCGCAACCGATCCCCGCGCCTGTCACACCGTTGAGCAGGGTTCCCGTGCAATTCGCCGGATCAAGCGTGCAATCGCGAGCCGCCGCGGTCGCGCCGTAGCCCACGCC
>JBBQIU010000052.1:0-9592 GCA_038325245.1 Verrucomicrobiota bacterium | reverse complement strand
ATGGCACTGGCGGATCGCCTTGTCGTCCTGAATGGAGGCGAGGTGCAGCAGGCTGGGACGCCGGTGGAGGTTTACGACCGCCCGCAGAACCGTTTCGTGGCGGGTTTCCTGGGTTCGCCCGGCATGAACCTTTTCGCCGGGCGACGGCGTTTTCATGCCTCGGGCGCATGGGGGTTTCGGTTGGAGGATGGCGCTGAATTCACAGGTGCTGCGATCAATGGGGAGAGGGGCGGGGGATCCGCTGAAACGGCGGTTGTGCTCGGCGTGCGTCCGGAACAGGTCCGCGTGACGACTGCGGGGGAACGGGATTCCGCGGACACCGAACCGGGATGGCTCCGGGGTGACGGGATCGTGGCGACCGTCGAACCCGTGGGGCATGAGACCTGGATCCATGTGCGGGTCGGGGCGGGCGCATGGCTGGTGGGCCGCCATCCGGGACGAGCGCCTTGGGGGCCGGGAAGAGCGGTCCACGTGAGGTTTCCGAGGGAGGCAGTCCATTGGTTCGATGCGTCAACCGGGAAACGGATCGACTGAAGCGGAACGCTTCGATGGTTTCGCCGGGGGCAGGGATCTGGTTGGGTCGCAGCGATGCAAGTCAAGGATGCGCGCCAGTGGGAACCGTTGCGGGACGACGTGTACCGAATTCGGACGAAGGCGCGCGGGCCGGAGGGATCGCTGCCGTTGACGGCGGAGATGTTGAAAGAGCGGCCGAGCGGGGACTTGTTCGGGCTGACACAGGATGCGGGGATGGGTTGGGACCCGAGGGAGCTAGGCGGCAAGGAGGTGCTGATCCTGAGCACCTCGGGCGGGTTGCGCGGGGAGGATGGGCGTCCGGTGGCGCTGGGGTTCCACACGGGACATTGGGAGATCGCCTTGCAGGTCCGGGCCGCGGCGGAGGAATTGCGTCGACTGGGGACCGTGCCCTTTGCAGCGGCGTGCTCGGATCCGTGCGACGGGCGGACGCAGGGGACGGTGGGAATGTTCGACAGCTTGCCCTACCGGAATGACGCCGCGCAGGTGTTTCGACGGTTGATTCGATCGCTGCCAACGCGGAGCGGGCTGATCGGGGTGGCGACATGCGACAAGGGGCTTCCCGCGATGATGATGGCGCTGGCGGCGATGCGGGAACTGCCGTCGGTGCTGGTGCCGGGAGGGGTGACATTGCCGCCGGAGGACGGGGAGGACGCCGGGGCGATCCAGACTATTGGCGCGCGGTTTTCGCATGGTCTGATCGGATTGGAAGCCGCGGCAGAATTGGGGTGTCGGGCGTGCGCCAGCCCGGGTGGGGGGTGCCAGTTTCTGGGAACCGCAGCGACCTCGCAGGTGGTGGGGGAGGCGCTGGGGATGTCGCCGATGCACAGCGCGCTGGCTCCGTCGGGGGAGGCGGTCTGGCTGGAGATCGCGGAGCGGGCGGCGCGCTTGGTGATGGCGATGGAGAATCGGGGATGGAAAGGGCGCGACATCCTGACGGACGCGAGCATTCGGAACGCGATGGTGGTGCACGCCGCGTTCGGAGGGTCGACGAACCTGCTGCTCCACATTCCGGCCATCGCACACGCGGCGGGGTTGAGGCGCCCAACGGTGGAGGATTGGGTGGACGTGAACCGGCGGGTGCCGCGGTTGGTGAGCGTCCTTCCGAACGGCCCGATTCATCACCCGACGGTGCGGGTGTTTCTGGCCGGCGGTGTCCCGGAGGTGATGTTGCACCTGCGAGAGTTGGGCCTTCTGGACGCATCGGTGGCGACGGTGGAGGGGGTGACGCTTGGCGAGGTGTTGGACGGGTGGGCGGGAAGCGAGAGGCGGCGGCGGTTCCGGGCAATTCTCACAGAGAGGGATGGAGTGGATCCGGACGATGTGATCCTGCCGCCTGTGAAGGCGCGCACGGCCGGATTGACGAGCACGATGATGTTTCCGCGGGGGAACCTCGCGCCGGAAGGTTCCGTCGTGAAGGCCACGGCGATCGATGGGTCGGTCGTCGATGCCGATGGCGTGTACCGGAAGGAAGGGCCGGCGCGCGTGTTCACTTCGGAGCGGGCCGCGATCCGGGCGATCAAGGACGGCGGGATTCGCGGGGGCGATGTGTTGGTTCTCACAGGGTGCGGTCCGCTTGGCACGGGCATGGAGGAGACCTATCAGTTGACCAGCGCCCTGAAGCACCTGCCTTTTGGAAAGCACGTCGCCTTGATCACGGATGCGCGCTTTTCGGGGGTGAGCACCGGCGCCTGCCTCGGGCATGTCGGGCCCGAAGGACTCGCCGGCGGGCCGATCGGCAAGATTCAAGACGGCGATCGTATTCGGATCGTGCTGGATCTACGCGGGCTGGAAGGGTCGGTGGACCTTGTGGGGGAAGCCGGACGCGCGGGAGAACTCGACCGGGAGGCGGGGGCGGCGGTCCTCGCGGCGCGGGCGACCCGCGCGGACTTGGCGCCGCATCCGCTGTTGCCGGACGACACGCGTTTGTGGGCGGCGCTGCAGGCGGCGAGCGGGGGAACCTGGGGCGGGTGTGTGTTCGACGTGCCATCGATCCTGAAGCGGATGGGGGGGTAGCTGCGGGTGTGGTCACGGATGCAGCCACAGAGGGGTAACCATAGAGATACGGAGGTAAGGAGATGTGGGGGAATCGGTGGGGTCAGGCTACGCAAGTCGAGTTTCAGGGAAAGGCCACTGGCCGTGTGGTGATTGTTGATCTTAATCTTAATCTTAATCTTAAACCTAACCTCACTCGCACCCGGCACGGGCGACGCACCCACCGCCTTCTGCAAGATGCCCCGGTCTTTCTTCGACCGGGACACCGCCTCGGTCGCTCGCGAACTCCTGGGCGCGTGGATCGTGCGGCGCATGGACGGCGCCTGGCGGGTGGGTCGGATTGTCGAAACGGAGGCGTACCTCGGTCCCCACGACCGTGCGTCCCATTCGGCGAAGGGATGCACGCCGCGGAACAGGTCGATGTTCGGTCCTCCTGGACACGCCTACGTCTATCGCATCTACGGAATCCATGACTGCCTGAACGTGGTCACGGAACCCGAGGGTCACGGATCGGCCGTGCTCCTCAGGGCCCTCGAACCGGTCCATGGTCTCTCCGGGAACACCCGTGGACCCGGTCTTCTCTGCCGGGCGCTGTCGGTGGACCGAACGCTGGATGGAGTGGACCTGCTGGGAGACAACCTGTTCGTGGCCGAGTCGGCTGACCCTGTTCCCTTCACGATCGTCCGACGTCCCCGGATCGGGGTGGACTACGCCGGAGCATGGGCGCGGCGTCTGCTCCGATTCCATGTACGCGGCAACCCTTGGGTCTCCCGGGGCTGAGAGCCTTTTTCGGCTGGGAAGCCTGCGAATGTCCGGCAGACTGGCCGCTCTTTTCGGATGCTGTTCCAATCCATGAGCGAGTCCATTGCCGCCCCAACAACGCCCGCGCCTGAGGCGCCGCGGGATTTTATCCGTGAGATCGTCGCCGCCGACGTCGCCGCAGGGCGACACGGCGCGGTCGTCACCCGTTTTCCGCCAGAGCCGAACGGCTACCTGCACATCGGCCATGCGAAGAGCATCTGCCTGAATTTCGGGATTGCCCGCGATTTCGGGGGACGCTGCAACCTGCGCATGGATGACACCAACCCGGCGAAGGAGGAAGTAGAGTACGTGGATTCAATCTCGGAGGATGTGCAGTGGCTGATCCGGGGCTGGGCGGACCACGTGTATTCGCTCAAGGCCCCGGGGGGAAAACCGGAATCGAGCCTGGTTCAGGGGCGCCCGGACCTTCTGCTCTCCGGGGTCGTCGGGGGATCCGTGGCGAGCGGCGGGGACACCGCCGTGTCGGGAGGCCTCGAGCCGTTCTACGCCTCGGACTACTTTGAAGCCCTGTATGAGTATGCCGAGCAGCTCATCCAGAAGGGGAAGGCCTACGTCTGCGACCTGACGGCGGAGGACATGGACCAATACCGCGGGGCGCCGGACCGGCCGGGGAAGGAGAGTCCGTGGCGTGGGCGTCCGGTGGACGAGAGTCTGGACCTGTTCCGGAGGATGCGGGCGGGGGAGTTCCCGGACGGCGCGAGGACCCTGCGGGCGCGGATCGACATGGAGGCGCCGAATGTCTGGCTTCGCGACCCGGTGCTCTACCGGATCCGGCACGCGGAGCATCATCACACGGGCGGGGCGTGGTGCATCTACCCGATGTACGATTTTGCGCACTGCCTGAGCGACTATCTCGAAGGGATCACGCACTCGATCTGCACGCTGGAGTTCGAGGTGCACCGAGCGTTGTACGATTGGATTCTGGAGAGCCTCGACCTCCCCAGGGCACTGCCCCACCAGTACGAATTCGCGCGGTTAAGCCTGACGTACACGCTCATGAGCAAGCGGAAGCTGCTCCAGTTGGTGAACGAGGACCGAGTCTCGGGCTGGGATGATCCGAGGATGCCGACGATTTGCGGTCTGCGCCGGCGCGGGGTGCGCGCCGAGGCGGTGCGGGAGTTCGCCTGGATGATTGGCGTGACGAAGTTCGACGGACAGACGGACGTAGCCGTGCTGGAACATTGCATCCGGAGCGACCTGAATGCGGTGGCGCAGCGGCGGTTGGCGGTGCTGCGGCCCTTGAAGGTGGTCCTTACCAACCTACCCGAGGGACACCTCGAGGACGTCCAGGCGACAAACAATCCGGAGGAGCCCGAGTCCGGCACGCGGCCCGTGCCGTTCGGGCGCGAGATCTATATCGACAGCGAGGATTTTTCCGAGAATCCGCCCCCGAAGTATTTCCGTCTCCGTCCGGGCGGCGACGTTCGATTGAAGTACGCGGGAATCATCACGTGCCGTGAGGTGGTGAAGGACGCGGCGGGCCAAGTGAGGGAGTTGCGCTGCACCTTCGACGAGGACAGCCGGAGCGGCGGTCCGAACTCAGGGCGCAAGGTCAAGGGAACGATCCATTGGGTCAGCGCGGCGAAGGCTGTCGAGGCGGAGGTGCGGCTGTATGACCGGTTGTTCACCGTGCCCGAGCCGGATGCGGACGGGGACTTCCGCCGACACCTGAATCCGCACTCGCTCGAAGTGATTCGGGCCATGGTGGAGCCATCGCTGGCATCGGCGGTCGGGGGAGAGCGCTACCAGTTCGAACGGGTGGGATATTTCTGCATCGACGCGAAGGCTCCGCCGGGGAGCGGCCTGGTGTTCAACCGGACGATCCCGCTGAAGGACTCGTGGTCGAAGGAAACGAGGAAGGGATAGGCATGGCGATTCCCGATTTTCAGTCGATCATGCGTCCGCGATGGGGTCAAACATTGACAGTTGACAATCTGGGACCGGGTGCGGAGGAGGCGGCAGATCACAACGCCCAAGGCTTCTCCTGCCGAAGCCGGATGGCATCAGAAAAGCCAAGGGAACTGAAGGAAGAATAGGGCAGCTCATCCACACCAGCCTTCGCTCGTCAGCTTCACGTGCAATGTCAATTGTGGATGGTTGACCCCAACGCGCCACATTTCGAAGCTCCTAGTGTGGTGTCACAGTAATATCTAGACACATTGCCGGATCGTGGTATTGTGGCGAGCGAAATGCCAAAAGTCGCTCGTGCCGTCGTTCTTCCAGAGGCCGATCGGGATGAAATGCAGAAGTGGTTACGAGCCTCATCAACCCCGCAGCAAGTAGCTCTTCGCGCGCGCATTGTCTTGATGGCTGCGGAGGGCAAGCAGGACTTGGAAATTGCCTCCGAATTGGAAGTGAATCGGCATACAGCGGCGTTGTGGCGCAAACGCTTCCTCTCAGAAGGACTTCATGTGGTCTGGGAGATTCATCCCGGGCGGGGTCGCAAGCCAACCTATGACGAAAACAAGGTCGCAGCCATAATTGAGGCGACCTTGCAGACCAAGCCCAAGGGTTCGACACACTGGAGCTGTCGCTCGATGGCTCGTGCCCAACAAGTCAGTGCGAGCACCGTCAACCGCGTCTGGCGGGAACACAACATCAAGCCCCATCGACATCGGACCTTAAAGCTTTCCAAGGATCTTCAATTCCTGGAAAAGATGACCGATGTCGTTGGGCTCTATCTCAACCCGCCGGAAAAGAGTTTGGTCATCTGCATCGATGAAAAGAGCCAGATTCAGGCCTTGGACTGCACTCAACCTGGGCTGCCGCTCAAGAAGGGCCGGTGCGGCACCTTTACCCATGACTATGTCCGCCACGGAACCACCGCGTTGTTCGCCGCACTGGAGATTTTGGAAGGTAAGGTTGTGGGCCAATGCTTTCCCCGGCATCGCAACCAAGAGTTTCTGAAATTCCTCCGCCGACTGGATGATGAGTTTCCGGAAGACCTCAACCTCCATCTAGTCTTGGACAACTACGGAACCCAGAAGCATCCCAAGGTTCTATCATGGCTTGAGCGCCATCCCCGGTTCAAATTGCATTTCGTGCCGACCAGTTCGAGTTGGCTCAACCAGGTCGAACGGTGGTTTGGGGAACTGACACAGAAAGCCATACGGCGCGGGTCCTTTGTCAGCGTTGCGGATTTTCAATCAGCCATAGAGGATTTCATGAAGGCTCTGAACGAAAAACCTCGGCCGTTCATGTGGATAGCAACGGTTGCCGCAATCATGGAAAAGGTGGAGCGGGCACGGCAGGCCTTGGAAGGGATCAAGCCCGGGTGGTCCCAAAGGAAAACACGCAAAAATCGCAGATAAGAAGTATAGGCACTTGAGATTCACAACACTAGTCGCGATCTTCGAGGACGACCGCAGCACCTGTCACCGACTGCGGGACATGCTCGACACCGCGCCCGGATTCCGGTGCGTTCTGACAGCGCTATCATTGCGTGATGCGGCGAAGCGGGTTGAGGAAGCGAATCCGGATGTGGTCATCCTGGTTCTTCATTTCCCAGCGGGTTCGGGCCTTCCCGCCCTCGCGGAAATCAAGAAATCGCGCCCTGATCAGCGCGTCCTGGTCTATACATCCCTCGAGCGTCAGCGCTCACCGAAATTGACCCACCTGTGCTCACGGAAATGAAGCCACTCGCCGAGAACCCATTTCCCTTTCCAAGTAGCTGTTCCAACGGTTTAGGGTGGCTCAATGTGAATGAGCTTGTGGTGTTTGGTTCGGAATCGTGTTTTGCTGATTCGTATTTAATGAATTGCGCGGCAATTGGTTACAATAAATTTTGAAAGCGTATGCGCCTATTAGGCCACAAGACTATTCACAGGGTTTTGAGCACTTTGTGGTTCTTGAGTGGATCCATTTTGGTGATCAGAACCGGCTCAGATCCAGTGAGCGACAACGAGCAAGAAATGCTGAAGGGCGGGTTCGGGATTTCGAGCGCCCGCTTAAGCATTTCTGCAATCGGGGCCGTTGGAGGCCAATACAATTATGGCGTCATCATACGTACTTCTGCCAATGGACAGACCTGCTGGAGGCCTGGTACGTAATTTGAGTGGACCGCTTTGCCATCCGCGTTGAGTTACACGCTTGAAATCTCACGTGACACGCCTGCGAATGTGGTGCGGACGTACGAGGGCGTGGGCGGGACGACGTTTACCCCGCCGGCAGGTGCACAATTGCGCGCGTCGAGGCTTTTCCACTGGCGAGTACGAGGGGGGAACGGCGCGGGCGCAAGCCCATGGTCGGGCCATTGGTCGTTCACGACACGACAATGAAGCATGAACCGAGTGGAACGACTTTGTGATGAACATATCCTCGATGAGGACTAATGGGCGTTAACTGGGCGGATGGTAGTGGGCCGGCGTCCGAATTATGACGCGCCAATCCATGAAGTTCAGCCCCCCGGATTTCGGACGATGGCTGGCGAGACGTGCGGCGGTGTTGGGCTGCACTGCTTCCCTTCTGGGTTTGGGTGCAGGCGCTGGGGCCGTGAAGGTACAAATGGCGTTTACCGGCGATTTCGCGGGCGCGATGGCTGCAGGCACGGTCACGCTCCGGGAGTCCGCCACCGGGAAACCGCTCCAAGGCGTGAAAGTGCATATCAAACGCGACTCCACCAACCGCGAGGCCTCCGGATACTCGGAGTTCGAAACCGACGATGACGGGGTCGCGCATTGGTTCATCGCGCGCCTGAGACGCCTTTCGGGGGAGTTTTACGAGTTCTCGGTAGGCATCGCCGAGTTCAATCTCAAGAACAGAGCCGGGCGAGAATGGGATCCGGAACTCTCGAGCGAGAGCGGGACTGTGAGCCTATCGGGCGCCGGCTCCGGCGCGCAGCCCGTTTCCATCATCGCCGGGCCCGCGCTCGCGGGGAAGGCGGTCGATGCGCAGCGCGTGCCGCTCGGCACCCAGGTGCACTTCGAGAGTCACTCGCACGACCCCGAGGATGCGCACAGCCCGACGGCGGGAGCCGGTATTGTCGCGTCCTTCTGGACGGTGAGCGATGGAATGGGCGAACTCCTGCGGGGCAGCGGCCCGGGCATTTTTATTCGCAACCGGATGGAAGGAACCCACACGATCACCCTGCTTACCTGGGATCGCGAGGGGCAACCGGGCTTCGCCACCACGCAGTTCGTCGTCATCAAGCTGCGACGCCCGGCAGGACATCGTCGCCCACAGCATGGGCGGTTTGGTGGCCCGGAACTACATCCTTTCAAACCCCGACAATCACCACGTCGAGCGAGTGGTTACCATCGGCTCTCCTTTTCTTGGTGCGCCGGTGGCGATCTACCGGTTGCAGCGGGGCTACTTCTTTGAGGGCGACCCGCCCGGCAAGATCATCGATCTGGTCACGACGGCAGCCATCCGACACGTGCTGCGGAACTTCCCAGGACTGCATCAATTGCTTCCATCTCGTCGCTACTTCGAGGTCGCGTCCACGCGCACCGCCGTTCGGGAGGATGGAGTAGACCTCAACGGAAACGGCGCGATGCACGATCCGCTGACGTTTGTGGACTTTGTACGCTGGCTGGATAACGAATTCCCAGACAGCCGCCCCGGTTCGGAGACGGACGGGTTTCATACCCGCCAGCAGGATGACTGGCGGAGCGACACTCGGGCCGTGAAGTACCTACACATCGTGGGCGAACAATCCCAGCCGAACACGACGGGCGAAGTCGTCGTGCAATCCCGCATTGTCTCGGACGGATACGACGCGAAGGAGATTCTCGTATTGCGCCGCAATCAGGTGGACGGCGACGAAACCGTGCCGTTCGACAGCGCGTATCGCACGCCGGAGTATTGGGCTCCCGACACGGAGGCATTTGTTTACGTAGGGCAGGGAGATGGCCGGGAGAAGGAAGCGAATCACCTCAAGATGCTGGAGCCCGTCTCCCGGTCCAGCGCCGCGACGGCGGCGTTGGTTGCCGAGGGTGCGCAGATCAACCGTTCACCGATTACTAGGGGATGATTCGAGAATCCGAATGGCGGTCGGCCCGTGCCAAACACCTGCGGGTAACGGACGCGCCAGACGACCTCGTCATCGGCCACCCGGAGGCAGAAGAGCAGCAACACAACATGTCCATTGACCGGCCCGCTTCGGCGGTGTTCATTCGGTCAGTGAACACGCGTTCACCCTCATGATCCATGTAACCCAACGCCAACGGGAGGTCCTCCGACTCTTGGAAGCTCGCCAAGCGGCTGGCGAACCCCCTCCCAGCTATCGCGAGATCGGCGAGCACCT
>JBBQIU010000051.1:0-9651 GCA_038325245.1 Verrucomicrobiota bacterium | reverse complement strand
AACCCTCCGCCCGCGTCTCCATCGCTTCTGATCGCGACAACTCCACCACGAAGTTCAATTTCCCCGGCGAATCCGCCGTCAACCGCACGACCAGCACCTCATCGGCGCCGCTGGAGAAAACCTCCCGCTGAAATTGAACGCCCCCCTGTTCAAACCGCACCCGCGCCATCCCTGTCTCCAGGTCCAATTCCCGCCGATATCCCTTCACTTCGCCGCCGCCCTGGCCCTCAAAACGCAGGTCCAGGTCCCCCAACGTCTGGTAACACCCAAAGTCTCCATTCGCCGCCGCCCCTCCGCACGTCCCCGGCCCGCGACATGCCAGCTTCTCAAATGTCAGCTTCTGTGCCTCCGCGTACCGCCCCGCAAACAACAACCGCCGGATCTCCGGCAGGTGCTGCAACGCGTCCGGATTGTCCGCGTCCTGCGGCTGACCCGACCACACCGATTCCTCGTTCAATTGAAGCCGCTCCGATTCCACTCCGCCGTACACCATTGCCCCCAGCCTCCCGTTCCCCACCGGCAACGCCTCCACCCATCCCCGCGAATTCGACCACCCATCCTTGGGCAATCGCTCGGATACATCCGCCGGCTGTCGATACCAAAGCTTCATTTCCGCCCGCGCCGGAAGAATCCCCGCCAGTCCGCCACCGACGAATATCAGGATGCCCGCCGTGAATCCCCATGCGCTCGCTCGTGCCATGCCCAAACTCTGGCAATCCTCGCCCCAGCGAGGGAGCGAAATCTACGCCGGACCACCCCGCCCATCCCACCCTCTCATCCCTCCTGGAAACCACGCTCAACGACGCCCGACCAACTCCAACGCCGCCTCGCGCGCACGAAAAAAGACACACACCTTGCCCGCCCCTTCCAATCCCAGGCGCACCCCTCCCGGTACCCCCTCCGCCGAGCCAACTTCGACCCACCTCTCCAGGTCATCAGATGCCTCCAGCACGACCCGCAATCCAATCCGCCCGTGCAATCGCACCCACGCCTTCCCGTTGGAGATCCCCTCCATCCGGACCAGCGGCAGGGTCGACACAGGCATCAGCCAATTCGCCGTGATATCATTCGCCACCCGTTTCCCGCTTCGTTTTCCCTCGCGGTTGTCGAACCCTAAATGAATGCCACCGTAAATGCGGCTCATCCCAATCTCGTCCGCACACGCGGCGAAACTGTGATAGGTCCGCAGGAGCCCGGGCACCGAATCCGATGCCGCACCGAACGTCACCGAATCCGTCCCACAGAAAAACGTCAACACCTCGGCGCTCGCCTTGCTGAAGGTGGAATGCCCACTCGGGTACGCCGGGAACGGCGGCGAGTCGAGGTAGTGATCCCATGTGGCATCCTGCTCCGTCGCCGGATTCCCGTCTTCGTCCGCCCGCTGGATCGCCGTCACTGGCCGCCAGAGGTTGTACCGGAATTTGCCCTCCCAGCACACGATCGCGCCATCCGCCTGGGCCAGGCTCAACAACGCCATCAACCTCGCCGTATCCTCGAGCCCCGTCCCAGCGCTGACCGCAATCGACGATGCGATCTCATGCCAATGTCCGGGCGGCATCGATGTGTAGCTGAAGTCCGACCAGAAGCGTGCAATGAGACTCTGTTCCTCCGTGCGCACGGTGCTGTTCCGCGCCCCCAAAACCCGCACCTCCTCCACATCACGCGCATACGCCTCACTCCCGAGCGCCGGGGGAGGCGGAGAAACAAAAGACTCCACCTCAAGGATTGCAAAGGGCTTCACGTAACGCCACCCGGGCGTCAGGGGCGGCCGGAAAAAGGGCGGCGTCCGTCGCCACTCTCCCGGGTCGGCGCTGGGAATGTAGGGAACCTCCGTCGCCGCCCCGTCCCCGGATCGCAGACCCAGTACCAATCGCGCCACTTCCGCCCCCACGGCCATCCCCTCCCAAATCGGGCCTGTATCCGACACCCTCGACCTCCAGGATTCGAACACCTCGTCCGACCTCGCATTCAGTCCGGGGTAAAGAGCCTTCATCACCGCATACCCCGCCCCGGCGGCTGCCGCCTCCGCCGAGGCGTCTCCGGCCGCACCCACCAGATACGCATACGGCTGATGGGTCCGGACCACCGAATTCACCGCGTCGTATATCGCCACGTGCAGGATGGCCAGGTTCCGGCTCGAGAGCGTCGGCCCCGAATTATCCAGACGAACCGCCGCCATCATCACCGCATTCCAATCCAGCGCCACGTTCCCCCACGACGACGACGCCCGCATCAAGATCAACGCGATCACCGTCAAAATCGAAAATGTTCTTCGCCTCATCAGAATGATTTGAATCTTGTGGAACGTATCCGCCCCGATCCTCGCCTGCCAAGAATTCACTCCCGTTTGGGAATACGCCTTCCGAAGGGCGCCCGTTCCTCTCATGCTCCCCCCCTAGGAGACATGCTCTGGAAAGCACGCCACTTCGAGTTCCGGTTCCCACGACCCGCCCTGATCATGGGCATCGTGAATGTCACCCCGGATTCGTTCTCGGACGGAGGACGGTACTTTTCCGCGGGGGACGCCATCGCTCATGGACTCGAACTCGTCCGGCAGGGCGCCGATATTCTTGACGTCGGAGGTGAATCCACGCGGCCTGGCGCCACGCCGGTCTCCGCGGAGGAGGAATGCCGCCGGGTCATTCCCGTCATCCGGCAACTCGCCCGGCAGACATCGGTGCCGATCTCCATCGACACCATGAAACCCGAAGTGGCCCAGGCCGCCCTTGAGGCCGGCGCCAGCATCATCAATGACGTCGCCGCGAACCGATCCGACCCCGCCCTCTGGCGCCTCGCCGCCACGTCCTGCTCCGGTTACGTCGCCATGCACATCCAGGGCACACCCCTTACAATGCAGGCCACCCCGGCCTACGACGACGTCGTCCTTGAGGTCCTTCAATTTTTCCAACGGATCCTCTCAGAGGCGTCCAATGCCGGGATCACCCACGATCAATTCGTCCTAGATGTCGGCATCGGCTTCGGAAAGGCGCTGGAACATAATTTGGAGTTGCTGGGTCGCATGGCCACCTTTAGACAGCTTCAAAGACCTCTGATGCTCGGTGTCTCAAGGAAATCGTTCCTCGGTCGCCTGACCGGCGCCCCAGTGGAGAAAAGGCTTCCCGGTGCCCTGGCCGCTTCCTGCCTCGCCCGGGTGGCCGGCGTCGAACTCTTCCGCACGCATGACGTCGTCGAGACCGCACAGGCCGTCCGCGTCACTGAGGCGATCCTCGCACGCCAATCGTCAACATGATCGATTTCATTCAGGACAAATGGAGGGCTGTCGTCGAGGTCGTCATCCTCGCCGTCGCCATCCACTACGTGCTGATGTTCCTCCGCGGTACACGCGCCGCCCCAGTCCTCATCGGATTCGTCGCCCTCCTCCTCATGCTGTTCGCGTTCGCTGCCCTCCTCAACCTGGAGGTCCTTGGCTGGCTCCTCGGCGCGGGAACCGCTTTCATCTCCTTCGCCGCCCTCGTCATCTTCCAACCTGAAATACGCCGACTGCTCGGCCGCCTCGGCGACCTCCCCCTCTTTGCCTCCGTCCGGGAGCAACGTGAAAACCTTGAGGTCATCGTTCAGTCCGCCGGCCGACTCGCCGAGGCCCGCATCGGCGCCCTCCTCGCCATAGAGCAATCCATCAACCTCCACGAGGTCGTGGAAATCGGCATCCCGGTCGGTTGCGAGGCCACCCCGGAAATGCTGGAGGCAATCTTCTTCCCCAATAACGCCATCCATGACGGCGGTGTCATCATCCGCGGAGATCGGATCGCGTTCGCGGCCTGCATCTTCCCCCTGACCCAGCGCTCCGACCTCCGAAAATCCGTCGGCACCCGCCATCGCGCCGCCATCGGCCTCAGTGAGGAAACCGATGCCGTGGTTGTCGTCGTTTCCGAGGAGAACGGCGCCATCTCCTATGCCCACAAAGGCATGTTCCAGCGCAACGTCTCCCTTGAGGAACTCCGCTCATTCCTGAGTTCCGTCCTCGTCCCGGAGGCGGATGCCACCTCCAATGGCGAGCGCCTCAAACGCCTCATCCCATCCTGGCTGCGCCGTCGCACCGTTGCCAGCCGCCCACCCCCAGGCAATTAGCGGACCCACGCTCCGCCCCCCATGAATCTACGGCACCTCATCTTCAACAACCTGGGCTGGAGACTCCTCTCCCTCGGCCTCGCCATCCTCATCTGGTACGGCGCAAGCCTCTTCATGGGCGAGGATAACCGCCCCGTTGTCCGCTCCTTCCAGCCCTACGGAACTCGCGACTTCCCCAGACTCCCCGTCCGCATCCTGACCACCGGAACCGACGCCGCCCCCGTCCGAATCCAGCCCGACACAATCCTGATCCGCGTCGGCGGCGACCTCTCCCTCCTGGATCGCCTCACCGAACAGGACACCGTCGCTTTCGTCGAGATGCCCGACACCCCCCTCGCCGGCCCCATCACCAATCGCGTCGAAGTCCGCCTTCCCCCTTCCCTCCGCCTTGTCAGTCTGATCCCCGAACGCGTCGTCATCAGCCCGGCCCCTCCACCCTAGCGACTCCACTCCAACGGGATCCTGCCGATAAGAGAGGGGAAACGGGTCACCAGAACCCGCCCATTTCAGTTCGCGCCGCCCCATCCAATTCGCACGACCCCAAACGAAACGCATCGATTCCATGAGCCAACCCCGACGCATCTTCGGCACCGACGGTGTCCGCGGCACCGCCAATATCGAACCCGTCACCGCCGATACCATCCTCAAGCTCGGCTGCGCCGCCGCCCACGTCTTCAAAAACCTCCAGCAAAAACCCCGCGGTCGCGGAAAACACCAGATCGTCGTCGGCAAGGACACCCGCCTCTCCGGATACCTTCTCGAAAACGCTGTCTCCGCCGGAATCCTCTCCATGGGCGTCGATGTCCTCTTCATCGGCCCCCTCCCCACCCCGGGAATCGCCTACGTCACCCGCAGCCTCCGCGCCGACGCCGGCATCGCCATCACCGCCTCCCACAATCCTTACGACGACAACGGAGTGAAGTTCTTCCGCTCCGACGGGTACAAACTCGACGACGAAATCGAAGCCGAGATCGAAAACCTGGTCTTCGGCGGCGAAATCGAAAAAATCCGCCCCCGCGCCAGCGCCATTGGCAAGGCCGTCCGCATCGATGACGCCCTCGGGCGCTACATCGAATACGCCAAATCCAGTTTCCCCCGCGGCATGACCCTCGAAGGCGTGCGAATCGCGGTCGATTGCGGCCACGGCGCCGCCTACAAAGCCACCCCCACCGTCTTACGCGAACTCGGCGCGGAAGTCTTTGCCTTCGGCGTCACACCCAACGGCACCAACATCAATCTGGACTGCGGCTCCATGCACCCGGAAATGATGTGCCAAAAGGTCTGGGAACACAGCGCCCACATCGGCATCGCCCACGACGGCGACGCCGACCGCGTCCTGCTCTGCGACGAACGAGGGAAGCTCATCGACGGCGACGACATCATGGCCATCGTCACCCTCGACATGCTCCGACAAGGGACCCTCGCCGAGAAAACCCTCGTCTCCACGGTCATGAGCAACGCCGGCCTCGACGCCGCCATCAACGCCGCGGGCGGCCGAATCGTCCGGACCCAGGTCGGAGACCGCTACGTTATCGACGAAATGCTCACTCATGGCTTCAACTTCGGGGGCGAGCAAAGCGGTCACATGATCTTCCGCGACCACAGCACCACCGGCGACGGCCTCGTTTGCGCCCTACAGATCCTCCAGATCATGCAAACCACGGGGAAGCCACTGTCCGAACTCGCCCGTTGCTGGACCCGCTTCCCGCAGCTCGTCACCAACATCAAGGTGCGCGAGAAACGGCCGTTCGAAGAACTCGATGGCCTTCTCGAACTCGTCAAACAAGCCGAGGCGGACATCGGCCAGGCCGGGGGCCGCGTCCTGTTGCGCTACTCCGGAACCGAACCCAAGGCACGCCTGCTCATCGAAGGCACCGACGCAACCGCGATCGAGGTTTGGAGCCGGAAGATCGCCGACGCTCTCCGACGCCAGATCGGCGCCTGACCCGGTACAGCATGGGTGGCGGGTGCGAGGTCGCCCATATCGTCCAGGAACAGCGTGCCGCCGTGGGCCTGCTCGAACCGTCCGATCCGAAGCCGGTCCGCGCCCGTGAAGGCACCGCGCTCATGGCCGAAGAGTTCCCTCTTCAGGAGGGTTTCGGGCACGGCCGCGCAGTTCACGGCGAGGAAGGGACCCATGGCACGCGAGCCATGCTGGCAGTGCGCCCGGGCAAAGAGTCACTTGCACGAACCGGTTTCACCCACGATGAGGACTGGGAGGGTCGTGCCGGCAATGCGTCCGATCTCCTTGCACAGCGCCTGCATTGGCCGGCTTCGCCAGCTCAGGGCCATGCCGGCCCGGGCGCACGGGGTCACGGAGCCGCCGGACGGCAGGCTGTCGGCCGCGTGTCGCACGAGGTTGAGCAGGACCTGCCGGAGTTGGCCGGAAAGCCGAAGGACAGCCCTGATCGATCCCCTGCCGATTTCCTGCTGTTGACCGTCTCTCGACTCCCCCACCCTCCCGCGCATGTGTTCGTTGCGTGCGCTCTTCTTCATCGCCGCCGCCGCCTCTCTACTCCCGCTCGTTCCCGCCCCCCGCGCCCAATCCACAAACGCCGCCTCCCCGATCCCCTGCGCCAACTTCGATGTTGTCCGTTATACCGCGCTCAGGACCGCGGACGCCATTCACATCGACGGCCGGTTTGACGAACCGGTCTGGCGCCATGCCACGCCCTCGCCTCGCTACGTCGATCTCGTCTCCGGCGCCCCCACGATCCACGCCACCCACGCCACGATCGTCTGGGACGAAGTGAGTCTCTACTTCGGCATCCGCGTCGAGGAGCCGTTCGTTCGCGCGAAATTCACGGAGGTCAACTCCCCGATCTACGAAGACAATGACATCGAAATCTTCATCGCCGGGCCCGATGCCTACTACGAATTCGAACTCAACGCGTTCAACACCCCTTACGAAGTCTTCTTCATATGGGAGCATGCCTGGGAACAAACCGGGTTCGCCAAGGCTCCCGAGTTCGCACGAAAAAACCTTCGCCCGTTCAACGGCGTCGGGTTTACCACGCACCCCCGGGGACCACGCCTCGGCCACTTCAACTGGCATTTCCCGGACAAACGGACCGCCGTCTTCATTGATGGCACGATCAACGACGACACCGACCGCGATCGCGGATGGACCGTTGAACTCGCCTTTCCCTGGGCCGGGATGAAGTGGTTCGCGACCGACGGGCGCGCCCTGCCGCCGAAGGACGGCGACGTCTGGCGGATCGATCTCTCGCGTTTCAACACCTACAAGGAAGCGGCGCCCGCGGAGGACTCGGGCGGTTGGGCCCTCAGCCCCCATCGGATCTGGGACTCCCACATCCCCGAGTGCTTTCCCTACGTCCGATTCTCCACCAACACCGTGCGGGCGAACTGACGTGCGCGGGGCGGGACGCTCCGCCCTACCGAAGATGGGGCGTCCGCCGCCAATTGTTTCTGTCGCTACGCATTCTCATCCACCAAGTAGATTTGCAGCATCACTCGTGGCTGACCTTGAGTCGAGGCTGCCTAGGTTGGCGAGACTTCATGCGCAGGCGCTAACGGATCAGGAGGTTTGCTGCTAGCCGCGAGTGAGTCATCTAAGTTACGAGGAGTGGACGAGTGAAGCCCGTGCCCCGCCCCATCCATTCCAAGGCGGAGGCAAGCGCCGCCGCACAGGTGGTCGAATCGGTGGCCGGCCATGCGTTGAGCGAAGGGCAGGAAGACTTCCTGGAGATCGTCAGCCATTTTCTGGACGAGTACGATCGCAAGCACGAGCCCCAACCTTCCGAAGCCACCGCACTGGACGTCCTTCGAATGCTCGCAGAGGAACGCGGGATGACCGGCAAGGACCTCTCCCAGATTCTCGGCGCGAGTCGAAACCTCGGCGCGATGATCCTCCGTGGAGACCGCCGATTGACCACCGACCACATCCGAACGCTTGCCGCCCACTTCAACGTGCCGGCGTCCTTGCTCCTTTAACCCTCACCGCGAGCGGCCCACGAGGCGATCACGCGTTCACTGGTCCACTCTGATGAGATTCCTCATTCACCCGCTCGGACCGACGCAGAACGTCATCGCGAAGGCCCGCGGAGTGCCAGCACTCCGCAGCGGCCGTGTTGCCTCGGCAGGCGTGCGTGGGGGCTGATTCTTTCAAATTTCCAACGACGTCCGGGGCGCAGGACGGCTGCGCCCCGGATCGGGGAACCGGGAGGACTTGGCCGGGCGTCGCGAAGCCGGAGGGGATCCCGGCCTCAAACACAATTCAAGTCAGCTCAACTGGTGTTGGCGGCCTGGGCGGCTTGAGAAGCCTCGCACTCGTCGGTGTGAGTCGCCGGTGTTGCTGGTTCCGGAAGCGCCACGTTTAGCAGACATCCCGATCAGTTTGCTCTCAATCGTTCCGATGCTGAACACACGGGCATTTCGCTTTGATGAGTCGAATTCTGCGAAATCGCGGTCATCCGCATTGAACTGCCGAAGGCCACCAGAGAACGGTGGCTCATCATGCCAACCAATCGAGGGAGTCCGTCTGGCGAACAAAGATCCCGCTGATGTCCACCCAATCCTGGGGACGACTGGCAAAGGACTTCATCGTCCTGGCGGTCACCCGCAAACCGGGTGGTTCGGACCATCAGGAAGGAGCCACGAGAGGACTCTCTTGGCATTCGGGCTAAAATTCGCGGCCGGTGGCCCTCAAGGCGATTCGGTCACGGGTTGGTAATCATCGGGAGTCCCCGCCTGGCCCCCGGCGCGTCGGCGCTCATCGAAATGGACCCACCTGTGCTCATTGAAACAAAGCCACTCTGGAGAAGGATTTCTTTTCCAGGTAGTTCCGGTCGATTTCTTGTAACTGGTTGAGAGTCAAATGGGCGGATTTTGTTAGATGCCTGCCGGTGGATCCGTTTCGTGAGCAGCCTCGACGAGAGGTGGATCCATCTCGGTGAGCAAACCCGGATCCATTTCGATGAGGGCTAACGCCCGGCGTTCCGCTCGCCGGCGCGGGCGCCGGGGCCAACGTGGGGCAGCCTGAAGGGTGACGTGCGCGGCATGTGGACGCTTGAACACAACCCAGGCAACTGACCGAAGTGCGAATGTCCAATGTTGAGACGCGACCCCATGGGATCTCTCGGCCAGCGAGTCCTGGGCCTCGGTCAGAATTCTCGCGGATGGCCACATTGCCGCCCCGTCGGGATTTCGCGTGTCGGGCGAGGTTCGCGACGGCTTCTGGCGTGTGGGCGTGGGCACGACGCAGAGGAGGTTGTCCGATCTCAGCCCCTTTTGCCTCGCGCCATCCCGTCAGTCCCCGCTCAGATTGTCGAATGTCAACGTTTGACCCCATTGCCTTCGCGCGGGCGCCGGGGCCAACGTGGAGCAGCCTGAAGGGTGACGTGCGCGGCATGTGGACGCTTGAACACAACCCAGGCAACTGACCGAAGTGCGAATGTCCAATGTCGAGACGCGACCCCATGGGAGCTCTCGGCCAGCGAGTCCTGGGCCTCGGTCAGAATTCTCGCGGATGGCCACATTGCCGCCCCGTCGGGATTTCGCGTGTCGGGCGAGGTTCGCGACGGCTTCTGGCGTGTGGGCGTG